>CANRGP010000046.1 GCA_947630085.1 uncultured Lachnospiraceae bacterium | reverse complement strand
CGCATCCGCGCGGCACGCAGTTTCTTCTCTCATCCAGACTGTACTGTCGGTTTTGGAATCTCACCAAATCGGCCGCCTGCGCGGTTCGCGGACTATACCGCCGGTGGGGACTCTCACCCCGCCCCGAAGAACTTATGCGATCTTGTCGGTTATTATAACTCATCGCGGGCCGTTATGCAAGGGGTTTGCGGTTTCTTTTTCCGCCGCGCGTCCCCGCAGTCCGAAACCCGTCTCAGACCTTTCCTTCACTCTCATGCCGTCCCAGCCGGAAAAATGTCACCGGCTGGTTCCTGCGCCGGGCATCGGTCCTGCCCTCGACGTTGATCTCGCCGGCGGCCAGCAGGGCGCGCTTTGTCAGGGCGGGACCTATCAGCTCATACACCAGGACCGAAAACAGCACTACGCTGCGAACGGTCGCACCGTCCTGAAGCTGCTGGGCAGTCAGCGCCATGCCGAGGGCGACTCCCGCCTGGGGAAGCAGCGTGATCCCCAGATATTTCGTGATCTCAGGGCTGCATTTGGTGAGGGAGCAGCTCCCGTACGCCCCCAGGATCTTTCCCGCGGAGCGGAAAACAATATATACGGCTCCGATGAGAAGCACCATGGGATTGGACAGGATATGCAGATCCAGCTCCGCCCCGGAAAGGACAAAGAACAGGACAAACAGCGGGGCTGTCCAGTCGTCGATATGCTCCATCAGGCTCTCGGAAAAATCACAGATGTTGCAGAATACGGTCCCGGCCATCATACATACCAGAAGAAGGCTGAAGCCGATATGAACGCCTCCTACGCGGAACTCCAGCATGGAAACCCCCACGGTAAACAGGACGCAGGAAATCGAGAGACACAGGCGCTTGCTTCCGGAATGGAAATATTTTTCCATGAAATGGAGAAGCAGTCCGGCCAGACTTCCCAGGAGCAGAGAGAGCACAATCTCCAGCACCGGCTCCAGAAGGACGCTCTGCAGGCTGATCACTCCGCTTTCCAGCGCGGTCGCGACGCCGAAGGAAGCCGCAAACAGGATCAGGCCCACCGCATCGTCGATGGCAACCACCAGCAGAAGAAGCTTGGTCAGCGGGCCATTCGCCTTATACTGCCGGACCACCATCAGCGTGGCGGCAGGAGCCGTGGCGGCGGCAATGGCGCCCAGCGTGACCGCCGAGGGGATCGAGATGACCTGGGGAACAATAAAATGCAGGCAGATCAGGCCGATGTCCACCATGATCGTCGTGCAGACCGCCTGCAGGATCCCCACCGTGATCGCCTGGCGGCCCATATGACGGAGCTGTTCCAGACGGAACTCATTGCCTATGGTAAACGCGATAAATCCCAGAGCCGTCTGCGAGATCAGATCCATGCCCTCTACCTCTTCGGGGGACCGGAACACGATTCCCAGCGAGCCGAAACAGAACGGCCCCAAAAGGACGCCCATCACCAGATAGGCGGTAACCGCGGGAAGCTTCAGCTGTTTTGCAAGCCTGGTCATCAAAAGGCCGCCAAACATGGCGGCTGACAGCTGCATTAAAATACGCATAATGATCGCACCTCCATTCCGCAGAAAAACACAGGACATCTGCGGATCTCTCTTTCTGTCTATTCTATGCCGCCTGTACTATAGTTCCATTTTGTGAACAATATGTTTCTAAAATATGAACATATTGTAAACACATCATTTCTCCCCCTGCTCCCGCCTCAGGCACAGATTGCTCCTTACTTCAAACTCTCCGTCTCTGCGCTCCACCAGCAGGATACTGCCGCATTTCTCGGCGACCCTGCGCATCGCCGCCAGACCGTATCCATGCTCCTTCCGTTCCCGTTCCGTCCGCGCGGGCGCCTCGGAGGCTTCATCCGCACTGCTGTTGACACACTTGACGAACAGAAAATTTCCCTTCAGGTGCATCTGCACCCGGATATAGCGGTCCGACCCGGGATCCATTTTTCACACGCCTCCAGGGCATTCTGGAGCATATTGGTGAAAAATACGCTCAGGTCCTCATCCTCCATATTCAGCTTTTCCGGCACGTCGAGCCTGTATTCCACCTGGATCCCCTCTTTTCGTGCCTGGCCCAGATAGGTCCCGGCGATCACATTTACCAGGATATTCCGGCTGTAGCGCCCTGCAGGGATCTGATTCATCTCATCGGAAACCGAAGCAATATATCTCCGGGCCCTTTCCGTGTCCCCGTCCTCCAGGATACCCGAAAGCGCCGTCATATGGTGACGCATCTCATGACGGACGGCGTTTGTGGCCTGCTCTGCCGTCAAAAGCCGGTTATAGCTCTCCAGTGTGAGCCGGCTCCTCTCCTCCAGGGCGCTGATGGTCTGTTTCGCCTCCAGCGTCCTGCGGACAAAATCCGCCACCAGTACGATCGTCGCCATAACGGAGGTAAAATCCGTTATGAGCGTTACGGCCGGCATGAAATAGCCGGAACGCAGGGAAGAGTACACACCATCGCCCAGATAGCTGCCTATGCCTTTCCAGCCCCTGGATTTATCCAGGATGCAGAGAATCGCCACAACAACGGCGACGCATCCATAAGCCAAACGGTTCCCTCTCTCTCTGCTTCCCCTGGCCCTCCGGAAATGCACCGCTCCCAGGGCGAAGACGACGGCAAAAAACAAAAAGAACGCTCCTGCCCCGCTTTGCCCATCCGATGCGGGAAGTCCGTTCCGGATATTCAGAAGGATCCGTGTCCCCTCATACAGGACCCAGATCAAAGTTCCGGCGCACAGGGGGTATTTCCATCTCTTCGGGAGACGGACGGAAAGATACAGGTACAAAAGCGCCGGATAAAGACCTTTTAAAAAGCTGAGATCCACGCGTTCGCTCAGAATGCTGTAATATCCCGGGCTTGAGCCGTAAGCCTGCTCCAGAAAAAGCAGTACGAAATACAGACACAGAAGCAGCGTCCCGACATCCGCCCTTCCGTTCGCAATATCCAGAAGAAAGATCACCGCAAGCAGCAGTGCCAGAATGGCCGCGAGGACGATCATGACCATGGATGTGACGGACGCCGTGACCAGCTCCGCGGCAAAGGAGTCATCGCTCCCGAGGAAGGGGTACTCGGGCTGCATCCCGTCCCAGTTCCCCAGGAAATATGTCGTCATGCTCAGCTCCTTCCCCAGATAATCCACGGGAAGGGACATACGTATACTCTTGTATCTGCCGTTGCTTTCCTGTTCCGCGAAAAGCTGCGCCCGCTCTTCATCATCCAGACGCACAAAGCCGTCCGCGCCGCGCTCCCTTCTCTGAAGATCCGAATAGAGCATTTTTCCGTCAAAGCACACTTATACAATGGTCAGATAGGAACTCCATTCCAGCTCCGCATTGGAGATCTCCTCCGTCATTGTCCGCGTGATGCGCACAGCCTGTGTTCCTTCCGGCAGCAGGAGCGCATTTCCGTCCTCCGCAAACTCCGGCGTATAGCCGCGCGGCTCCCCGTTTATAAGCAGTTCATAGCGCCAGCCGAAGCGTTCGCCGGATCTGTCCATAAGAAAAATATCGCCCTTGTGTGTGACGCTGAGCATGGAAAAAACGGCCAGCAGCACAGCCGCCGCCCCCACAGCGAAAAGCGCGCCTCCCACATACTGCCACCGCCGCTCCGAATTCATCGCGCATTCCTCCTGTGATCCAAAGATCCGCCCTCATAATAAATCAAAACGCGCCGCAATGCAATCCAGTACCGTCAAATCGAACTCTTTTACGCTGATTTTTCAAACCATTTTCTTCTATTCTTCTTGTACTTCTTATATGTATCATTTGATATGCTTTTCGATATTTTCACATCCTTCAAAATTTATTGTACCTAAATCATTCCCGTATACTATAACTCCGTCCACTCTTTTTTTCTTTATTTCTTTATTTAAAATTTTCTTTGCTTTAGCCTTGAAAATTTTAATATCTTCTACGTCATGGATAAAGCGGTTCAGATTTCTTTTATCCGGATTCAAAATATCATTAAAGCCTGTCCCAAACGCTGACACAATCAAAACGACACATAAGCAAATTACCAAAATATTCCACGCACGCATTACTAATGTTTCCCATCCGACGTCCTTAAAGAATTCTGATATAAAAATAGTAATGGTCGGCAGTAAAATATACTTGGCCGTTCCAGAAAATAATATTCTAAAATACTTCCATACATCATAAGCAGCTTGGGTTTTTTTCGCCTGCTCAATAAGATTATTTAACTGCTCCTCATTTGATATATCGATTCCAAATTCAACTAAGAGTTGAATCATTTTTTGCATTCTTTCATTTGCTGAAGGTCCCATTATTTCTTTAACTATTCTTTTCTGTTCTTCCTTAGTACTCCCCAAAAGCCAAATAAGAAGTATATCTATAACTACTATCGCAATCGATATGTAGAAAGCAATATTGTTATTATTCGATGAAAAAAATGCCGATAGAAGGCCTAGCAGAACGGCAATTACTAAAAGGACTTTCTCGTATGGCTTTAATTCCTTAATCGCCACACAAATGTTCTTTTTCAATATTTCGGCCGTGTACTTCTTGTATAAATAGTTAAACATATCCTTACTCCTCAACAGTTTTTTTATAGTTCCCTATCCATCAAAAGCCTCAAATCGCCATATTTCTATTGCTTGCACAAAATGTTCGTCCGTTCCGTACCGGTAATTTTTCCTGCCATATAGCCTTTCCAAAGCTGTCTATATTCTTTTCTATGCAAAGGTTCTCAATTTCCTCCGGTGTTTCCCATGCGGAAATCGGTCTGTATCGAACGAACTTGTTGCCTTGCTCATCCTCTTTCTCAATGATATTGTCCGCAGCTTTATATTTTCCACCAATATCATAACCTTCAAATTTGTATAAATCTCTGTAATTGACCCTCATTCATCCAATGACAATCAGCCTTTTCCATTCTTGGCCCCTGCCTCTTGTAGTTTTTCTAAAAGCTTCTTTGCAATTTCTCAAATCAGATACCGGCAATATATTTGGCATAATTACCATCCTTTTAAACACCAATACTGTATTTTATCTTTTATTATAGCCAAAGCGCTGTAAAAGTCAACGAAGATTTTTACAGCGTTTCCCTTATATAATGTCCCTCACTTGCATCTGCAGGAATTCTCCTTTTCACCCACAAGCAGTTTCACCCGTACACGGAAAGAGGGCGTCCCCTCAAGTCTTCATGACTTTTGGGGACGCCCTTCAAAACCGTTTCCGATTTACTCCATTACTTTTCTTCTTTCTTTCTGAATCCCAGGACTCCGAAGATTCCCACCATGCTCAGCGCCAGCAGCGAGAAGAATGCTGCCATGCCGGCCGGCATATTGTCCCCGGTTCTCGGGGCTGCCAGCGGAACATCCTCATCCGCGATCATCGTCAGATCCGTCGGGGCCGATGCCAGAGGAGTCGGGTTCTCCGGGATCTCCTCCGTCCGTCCGGACTGCGGTGTGGGCGGTGTGTAGGTTCCCGGAATGCTTGCGTACCGGTTCGTAAAGCCGGCCGCTTCCGCTGTCTCTCCGTCCTTTGCGTAGGTAACTCCCTCGACGGTCAGAACGGCATCCTCGTCCTTGACTCTGACTTCGAGCGTCCAGACGCTCTCATCGTAGGTGTAGCCGCTCGCGCCGCCGTCCTCCTCGCGAATGGTGAAACGGTAGGTTCCCGCCTTGGTAAAGGTAATGGGATCAAAGCTTCCGCTTCCTGCACCGGTGATCCGGGCAGCGGTTCCGCCGAACGCATATCCGTCCGCCTCTCCGTCCGCCTCAAGCAGGAACGTGAATTCCGACTCTCTCGGCGGCACTCCCAGAACACGTTTGGTGATCTGCGGCGCATATGTCACGGCAGCCACATCATAGCGGTTGACAAACTCCGCAGCGTCCGCCGCAGAAGCGCTTCCGTTCGTATAACTCCAGCTGTCCGCCACCAACTCGCCGCCGGCGTCCCTGACCTCCACGGTCAGCGTCCAAACCGATGCGTCATAGGTGTAACCCTTTTCATTACCCGCGGTTTCACGGATCTCATAGCGGTAGGTTCCCGCCTTCGAGAAGCTGATCGTTCCGAACGATGCTTCGCCGCTTCCGACGATCTCCACGTTCGTCGCTCCGTCTATCTGTGCTCCGCCCTCCGGGTTCTGTCCGAGCGCCGTAATGGCAAATGCAAATGTCTTATTGACCGGCGTATCAGCTCCCGCCACCTCTTTCCGCACCTTCGGTGTGAAAGAAGTTCCCTTCGTAGTATAGGTGTTGGTAAATACCGCGCCGTTCTCATCGGATCCGGCCTCTGACGTATAGGTATGGCCGGTCACCGTCAGGATGCTGGCAATGTCTTCCACGGTCACTTCCAGATTCCAGACCGTCTTGTCATAGCCATATCCGGCCTCTCCTCCGTCCGTCTCACGGATCGCGAACCGGTAGGTTCCCGCCTGCGTGAAGGTGATCTCCGGGAACCGGACGCTCCCGGCACCCGTCGTGGACGCTGTCCGTGCATCCGCTCCCGCGAATACCGCTCCGTCTTTCGGATTGCCCGCGTCCTCCTCCAGCGTGAAGGTAAACGTCTTATCCTTCGGTGTCGAACCTCCCGCCAGCACATCAATCCTCTTGGTCACTTCCGGAGCATATCCGGCCGCTTCCACATTGTATTCGTTGACAAATCCCAGAACCACGTCGCCGCTCACCGTCTCGGGCTGCGCCGTTTCGCCTGTTCCGTCCTTCCTGACGACGGACTTCTTTGTCACTTCCAATATGCTGTCATGGTCTTCCACCGTCACTTCAACCTGCCATACGGCCGTATCGTAATGGTATCCCGGTACATTTCCGGAAATCTCCTTTACCTCAAAGCGGTAGGTTCCCGCCGCGTTGAAGGTGATCGCTCCAAAGCTTGCGTTCCCCGCTCCGGTCACCGTGACTTCTTTCTCCGTCGGAAGTTCTGCTCCGTCCGCGCTGCCGTCCGTCGATGTCTTCTCCAGGCTGAACGTAAATTCCGCATCCTCCGGTGTCTGTGCCCCGGTCAGTTCCTTCTGGACTCCCAGAACGATCTCCGCCGGCGTTACCGTGTAGGTATTGGTGAAGGTCGCTTCCGTCGTGCTCGTCACCGGTTCTCCGTTTGCATCATATTTCGTATAGGTACTGCTCGTCACGGCCAGGACGCTGTCCTGATCCTCGACCTCCACGGTCAGGTTCCATGTCGAATTGTCGTAGCCGTAGCCCGCATCGTTTCCCGCAATCTCACGGATGGTAAAGTTGTAGGTTCCCGCCTTGGTGAAGGTGATCATTCCGAATGTAGCCGTTCCCTCGCCGTTCGTCTGAGCCCGCGGATTCGCAAGAGCCGCTCCGCCCTCCGGATTGTCAGAGGCCGCCGTCATCTCAAAGTTAAATGTCTTGTTGTTCGGGGTCTCGCTGCCTTCCAGTTTCTTCGTCACAGACGGCGTGTACTGGGCCTCCGTCACCGTGTAGGTATTGGTAAAGGTCGCCGTCTCTTCGCTGGTCTCACTGCCCCTCATGTAGGTGTGACCCGTTGCCTCAAGCGTACCGCCGTTGTCCGTCACCACCACTTCCAGAGTCCAGGAGTTCCCATCATAGGTATAACCTTTCTCACTCCCCTTCTCCTCGCTGATGGTGAAGTGGTAGGTTCCCGCCTTGGTGAAGGCGATCGCTCCGAAGCTCGTATTTCCTGCGTCGGTCGAGCTGCCCGATCCGGTCACTGTCGCCGTCGTGTCAGTCGGAAGCTGTGCCCCCGCCAGGTTGGTGGCATCCGCAGTCAGGGTAAATGTGAACGTCTTGCTGCTGGGCGTCGTCTCTCCGGTAAGCGCCTTGGTCACCTTCGGCTGATAGATCGCATCCGTAGGATCGTAAGTATTGGTAAAGGTCGCCGTATCTTCGCTGGATGTGCCGTCTGCTTTCGTATAGGTGCTCTTTGTTACCTCAAGCGTACCGTCCTTATCCTCTACCTTAATTTTCAGGGTCCAGGTGGATGTATCGTAGGTATAGCCCGCGTCAGCCCCTGCATTCTCGCTGATGGTGAAGTTGTAGGTTCCCGCCTTGGTAAATTTGATATCGCCAAAGTTCGCCGTGCCCGATCCGGTCACTGTCGCCGTCGTGTTAGCCGGAAGCTGTGCCCCCGCCTGAGCGTCGGCAGCCAGGGTGAATGTGAACGTCTTGCTGCTGGGCGTCGTCTCCCCGGTGATCTCCTTCGTCACCTTCGGCTGATAGGTCGCATCCGCAGGATCGTAGGTGTTGGTGAAGGTCGCCTTATCGCTGCTGGATGTGCCGTCTGCTTTCGTATAGGTATAACCCGTTACCTCAAGCCTACCGCCGTTGTCCTCCACCACCACTTTCAGGGTCCAGGTGGATGTATCGTAGGTATAGCCTTTCTCATTCTCCTTCTTCTCGCTGATGGTGAAGCTGTAGGTTCCCGCCTTGGTAAATGTGATCGCTCCAAAGCTCGTCTCGCCGTCTCCAGTTACCGTCGCCGTCGTGTCAGCCGGAAGCTGTACCCCCGCCAGGTTGGTGGCATCCGCATCCAGGGTAAATGTGAACGTCTTGCTGCCCGTCGTCGCCTCCCCGGTGATCTCCTTCTTCACCTTCGGCTGATAGGTCGCATCCGCAGGATTGTAGATATTGGTGAAAGCTGCCGCATCGGTATTTTTCTCTCCGCCCGTCTTCGTATAAGTGTGGCTCTCTACCGCAAGCGCACCGTTGTTGTCCGTCACCACCACTTCCAGGGTCCAGGTGGATGTATCGTAGGTATAGCCCGACTCGCTTCCTGCAGTCTCATTGATCGTGAAGCTGTAGGTTCCCGCCTTGGTAAATGTAATCTCGCCAAAGCTTGCCTGGCCTGCTCCACTCACCGTCGTCGTCGTGTCAGCCGGAAGCCGTACTCCATCCGTTTCGCCGGAGGCCAGCGTCAGGTTAAATGTGAACGTCTTCTCGTCAGGCGCATTCTCCCCGATGATCTCCTTCTTCACCTTCGGCCGATAGGTGACAGACGCAGGAGTGTAGGTGTTGGTGAATGTCGCCGTATCGCTGCTGATCTCACTGCCGTCTCTCGTATAAGTGTGCTCTGTTACCTCAAGCTTACCGCCATTGTTCGCTACCACCACTTTCAGGTTCCAGAAAGCTTCGTCGTAGGTAAAGCCTTTCTCACTCCCCTTCGTCTCACTGATGGTGAAGTTGTAGGTTCCCGCCTTGGTAAATGTGATCTTGCCAAAATTCGTATTTCCCGAACCGTCGGAACTGCCCTCTCCGCTAACCGTCGCCGTCGTTCCGTCAGGAAGCTGTGCTCCCTCCAGGTTTCCGGAGGCCGCGGTCAGGGTAAATGTGAACTTCTTGCCGGCCGGCGCTCCGTCCCCGGTGATCACCTTCGTCACCTTCGGCTGATAGGTGATAGACGGAGGAGTATAAGTATTGATAAAGGTCACGGCGTTCCCCGCTGCCGCCGGAGCGACCCCGGGGTTGGAGGATATGGAAACTCCGTCCGCCGTCAAATGTTCATACGTAACCGTCGGATGATAAACTTTTATCGGTCTTCCCGCAACATCAGGATCCGGATCCTCTATCACCGTTGTCGTGATAGTCACAAACCATTTGTTCGTATCATAGGTGAATCCCTGTTCCGTTCCCGATTGCTCTTCAATCAGATAGTATCGGGGCTTTCCCACATCGGAGGCACCCAGAGTGATCGGATCAAAGGCTCCGCTCTTCAGCGCCGTAGCCGTAGCGGTGTCCACTGTATCCAGCTTCTCTTTATTGGCGTTGGAGTTGTAAAGAGTAAAGGTAAATACCTTTCCCTTGAGTTCCTGCTGTTCTGCAGCTGTAAGGCCGTCCAGACCATTCAGCTGCTTGTTGATCCAAATGGTCGCTTCCCCATTCTCTTTTCCGGAACCGCCGAATGTGATCGTTCCATTGTTCAGGATACCGCCGCCGTGCGTATAGGATGAATTATAACGGATAAATACTTTCGCATCCTCCAAAGCAGCCGCTCGGGCGTCCGAATCCGGATCTGCCGTCAGGCCAAGTCTGCCATCCCGCTGGATATATCCGCCGACCGGAACAGACTCCGTAGAGCTGCGTTTCCAGTTCTCGCTTCCGCCGCCCAACATAACATCCCGAACGAGGCTTCCCTTTTCGCAGTAGTAGTCCTTGTATTCCTGAAAGCTAGGATCATTTGCCGCTGCATGATCTTCGCCCTTATAACTTTTTTCCGACGAGAGATGCGCCCCCGATGCGCTGTTTCCATAAATCGCCACATTTTTCTGGGTATCGGAGATGATGTTGGTACCGGTGGGACATCCTGTCAGTCCGCCTCCGAAACCACCGGCTGTATTTTCTGTGATCAGAGCCTCGTAAACTTTCAGCGTACCGCAGTCAGCGTTGCCATTGGGCGTACCATCTTCATTTGTAGTCGGCCCGGCCACAAAGATGCCGCCGCCTCCCCAGTTATCCATTGTATTCGTCGTATTATCCTCGATGTAGATGCTTCCCTTGGTCGCTTCGATGTGTCCGTCCGTCTCCATCGCGATACGGATGCCGCCGCCCTCCGCCTGCTGCGCGGTGTTGTTGGACACGGTTCCTCCGTACATATAGAATTTGGATCGCCCTGCATCAAGGGAGTGCCTTTCCGGCCAGGAGTTCCCAACTCCTACATAAATTCCGTCTTTCGCGCCGATTACATGGATGCCGCCGCCGTAATTCTGCGCCTTGTTATAAATGACAGACCCGCCGTTCATTGTCAGCGTACCGATCTGCAGAATACCGCCGCCGCCGGTAGTTCCCCAGCTAGTGCCGTTAGCATTATTGTGCTGGATGGTCGTCCCCGCATTGATTGTAGTGGTTCCTTCCGAGTAGACACCACCGCCGCCGACACCGGCAGTATTATAGGAAATATCTACCTTTTGGGTTGACGAGTCGTCTCCTAATGTTACATTCGTTCCCAGTGCAAAGATACCGCCGCCTTTCTCGCCGGCGTTATTGTGGCTTATCGTTGCGCGTGAAACCGTAGTATCACCGCAGTCCTTTAAATAAATGCCGCCGCCGTTGCCCGTCACCTCATTACCGGTTATAGTTCCTCCGGAGATCGTGACCGTGCCGCAGTTTTCTACGTACAGTCCACCGCCGTTGCTCGGCCGGACATCGGGTTCTGCCCAGCTGTCTCCGATCGTTCCTCCGGAGATCTTCACAGAATCCCCATCTGACTTACCGCTTCCTTTGAAGTAAATCGCTCCGCCATTCGCTCCGCCCGTTCCATACTGGTTTATGATATTGCCGCCGGTAATCGTCAAAGATGACGCGTATGAATTGCTTGCATCGAAGTAAATCGCCGGTCCGCCATTCGAAGAATAACATTGATCGATCGTTCCGCCGTTGATCGTGATGTTGACAGCGCCGTTTGTATCTTTTGCGAAAATACCATGCTTCACACTTGTGCCGCCCGCTTGATATCGGATCGTTCCGCCCTCGATATTTAAAGTACCATTCACTATATAAATCAAACCAGCCGTAGTACAGGAATTGGTAGATTGGATCGTTCCGGAGCCTTTTATCGTAAGGCTTCCTCCGTTTATATAAAACAGGCTTTCGCCACGCCCGTAACCAATTGTATGGCCGTTCAAATCCAGCGTGACACTTTTTCCGGATGTTATATTTATATGCTTGTTCCAGTTATCACCTGCTATAGTGATATCAAAATCACTGTTGAGATAGAATGTTCCGCCATTTTCCATGTTCTGGAAATTGCCCCAGTTTATTTCCGTGCCGACGTTCGCCATCGTAGAAAATCCGTACGTCGTAAAGGGAGACAGGCTGTTCACCTCAAACTTAAATTCCGTCGCTTCCGGATTGTCGTCCGTCGCCACGACCTCGGATGCGCCCTCATCCGGCGTATGGACAACGGCAATCTCCGTGATCTGGGAAGCTTCCCCGGTCTCTTCGCCGTCATCCGCAGCGGAGATCAGCGCCACGCCGTTTTCTTCATTCTTGTCCTCGTTCAGCAGGGTGGCGATCCGGTCGGCCCCGTCGATCTCTCCCAGAGGCTTCTTCAGGCTGATGACAACCGATACGGCACGGGTAGGCTCGATCTTTGCCCCGGTTTCCGCAGAGACAAATACGATATCATAGGAAAGCATTGCCGCGATCTGCTTCTCCTCATCCAGGCTCTTGTTCATGTCTGTCGCCAGATCAAGAAGCTGCTCCTCATCCTCGATCCTGCTCACTTCCAGCGTAACGGTATCCTCAAAGGTACCGTTGGGAACAGTCACGGTAACGATCGCATCATCCATCTCCACCTGATAAACGGTGCTGGCGCCCAGCAGATCCATCAGATACGTATAATCCGCCACAAGGGCCGCCGCGCCTGTCGCGCCGTCCTCCACGGATACGCTGCTCATCTTCTGAGCCTTAAAGGTTCCCTTGATTTCCACTTCGGGAATAATGGCCTGCTGCTCATCCTGTCCGGCCCCGTCGTTTTCCTCCTGCGCATTCTGCGCGGTAGCAACCGGTTCCGCCACATTCTCCGTTCCGTCAATCTCCTTAAAGCTGCTCAGAGCCACTTCGCCGTCTGCGATCTCCTCCGTCACGGGCTCCGACGTCTCCTCTGTTGTAACCTCTGTATCCTGTGTACTTTCGGAAGTCTCTTCCGGCACCGGGAAGCTTATGCCGCCTACGCCGAGAGAAAGCTCATTATCCTTGGTTTCATCGGCCTGCGTGCTTTCCGTTTCTGTAACCTCAGATGTTTCTGTAACCTGTTCCTGTACGGTTTCCGTTTCTGCGGTCTCCGACGCCGCTTCCGTAACCGGTTCATTCTCCGTCTGTGTCGCTACCCCCCCGGCTTCGTCTCCGGCGGTCTCCTGATTCGCAGACCCGCTCTCCTCCGCGGATCCGTTCTCCTCTGCGGATTCGCTCTCCGCCTCCTTCACATTGGCGGAACCGGGTTCGACGGTAAGCGCCTCCGCTTCATAACCGTCTATGTTGACCCGGAAATCCACCGGAGCGTCTCCTGCGTTGAGGAACAGGAACACCAACCGGTTGCTTCCTTCATTATAAAATACCCGCATACCGGTATCGGCGGCAGCATACGTAGCGTCCGCGTTTACGTTCAGTTCATAAACGTCGTCTCCGCCCAGAAGCTGCGCGTAGCGTTCCGCCGCGCTGTCCTCTCCTGTGACCGCCAGGCTCTCATAGTCAAATGTGTCGCCCGACCGCCTTGCCTGCGCGAGGGATTCCTGAATCGCACCGCTCTCCACCAGGAACAGCGACTGCGTGTTCTTCGGCCTTCCGGAGGCAAAAGCTGTTCCCGCACTGCCAAGCGCATTGGTCAGCACCATTGCTGCCGTAAGCACTCCGGCAGTCACTCTCTTCGGGACCTGCCCTTTGACGGCGGCATCTTTCACTCCCCGCAGGGAATCTCCGATGCGTCCCAGACCCGATCTTACAAGATCCGTGATGTTCTTCGTCTTCATTTTGTTCTCTCCTCTCCTTCTGCTTACCTCTCTATTAGACTCCTGTATGAAATGTATACTCTTGGATTGTTCTTATCATATCATATGCGCTATCTCGCAAGCTGTCTCGTCGGGGTATTTTTTGTCAAAAATTTCAATATAGTTGACAAAAAAGATAAAAAACGCGGCAGAATATCGCCCTAATGGCAATTCTGCCGCGTTCTAAAAGAGGAACTCCTCCGTCATTCGCGAAATACCGCCCATTTCTACCGCAGTCTGGTGTAGCCTCCCGAGGATGTGCAGGGAATCGTTGTGACCTCGGCGCCTCCGTCTTCCTTCAGCACCACCCTGAGAAGCTCCGTTTCCGGTATGCTGCTGCCGAAGACAAAATTTCCCAGGCTGTATGCGATGGGCTTTTCTTCATAATATTCGATCTCCTGCAGGACATGGGGATGGCTCCCCACCACCAGATCGGCCCCCGCGTCTATATAGCTGCGGCCCATGCTTCTCTGATAATCTTCAGGGACGGTATTCCTCTCGATCCCCCAGTGAACATAGACCACCAGGTAATCGCACTTCTCTTTTGCCTCCCGGATGGAGGCAAGCGCCATAGCCGGATCATAGGTGGAGAAGACGCCGGGATGTCCGTCTCCGGCCGCCCAGCTGGCGGCCATATAGACGCGGCTGGTCCCCAGGAAGCCGATCGTCTTCCCCTTCACCTCGATGAACTGGGGACGGCGGGCCTGTTCAAGATCCTCACCGGCTCCCACATGGAGGATCCCGGCTTCGTCCAGAGCCGCCAGGCTGTCCGTGATCCCGTATTCCCCAAAATCCAGGATATGATTGTTGGCCATAGTTACAATATCGACTCCCATCTCCTGAAAAACGGATACCCGCTCCGGGGGAAGCCGAAACGTAAACTGTTTGTCCTCCGCCGCGCTGCCCCGGTCGGTGAAGGGGAATTCCTGATTGACCATAAAAATATCCGCCCCGCCGATCTCACTCAGGATCTCCGGACTCAGAACCCCCTGGATCCCTCCTGCGGCCGAATAGGCGTTCAGTACATGATCCGACAGATATACATCCCCGGCAAACAGGAGCGTCACGTCTCCCGACTCCTCCGCGTCTTCCTGCGTATTTCCCGCTTCGGAGCCTTCCGCGCTCTGCGCCTGCGCGTATTCTCCCGCGCCGCCGGCTGCGGTCGTCAGCTGCAGCCCCGCCGGGTCTTCCGCGCCTCCCGTCTGTTTTGTCGTCCCCGGTCCTTCCTCCTGCCCCGCTTCCTTTTCCCGGCCCGCTTCTTTTGCGCTGTCCTGAAGCGGATCCTCGGCCCACGCAAGCACGGCCCTCCGCTCCGTCATCGCCGTCCGCTCCTTCAGGTAGAGGCCGGCGCCCAGAATGAGCACGGCTGCCAGAGTCAGAACCGCCGCCCAAAGTCCAAAATGATTCCGTTTCATGATATTCCCCCTTCCCGGTCCGCAAGCGGCCCTTCAGCAGAACGCTCCCGCCGCGCGCGGGCCCTCTCCACGGCGTCCCGCGTCAGGTCCCGCACGACTTCTCCGGCCAGTATCAGTCCCGCCGCCGGGGGAACGAAAGCGACGGAGCCGGGAACCGCCCGCCGTTCCCGGTCCGCGCCGTCCCCCGTCTCCGGCGTATGCGTATTGTCTCCGGCTGCGGCAAAAGCCTCCCCGCCGGCATCATATCCGTCCTCAAAAGGCGTGAGGGGTTCCTCTTTTGAATACACTACCTTGAGCCCCGTTACGCCTCTTTTCTTCAGCTCCCGCCTCATGACCCTGGCCAGCGGGCAGACCGATGTACGGTAGATATCGGCCACCTGGAACGCCGACGGGTCCAGCTTGTTCCCCGCTCCCATGCTGCTGATGATCGGCACACCGCTCTCTCTGGCCTGCATCACCAGGCCGATCTTGGCAGCCACCGTATCGACGGCGTCCACCACATAAGAATAGCGGGTAAAATCAAACCGGTCCCTGTTCTCGGGAAGGTAGAAGCACCTGTGGACATGGACCACAGCCTTCGGGTTGATCCGGCGGATCCGTTCCGCCATCACGTCCGCCTTATATCTTCCCAGCGTCTCCGTATCGGCGATCAGCTGCCGGTTTATATTGGACGGGCATACCGTATCGTTATCGATCAGATCCAGCTCCCCGACGCCGCTGCGCGCCAGCGCCTCCGCCACGTATCCGCCTACGCCTCCTATCCCGAATATGGCTACCCTGGCTTCCGCCAGGATATCCATGGCTTCGCCTCCCAGAAGCCGCCGCGTCCTGGAAAACGCTTCCTGTCCGTTTCCGCTCTTTTCCATCTGCCTCACCTCTTTGCAATTCCGTTTCAGATTGACCGCCGCGGGCTCACGTTTTTTCCCCGGCACCGGCCTTCATACGGAAATTATAAAATATATCCCGTATAAAAATCAATACGCTCCGGCCATAAAAACGCAATGCGAAAGAGACCTGTTTCTGTTGCCATCGGCGCGTCCCCGTGATAAACTGGAGATAAGAACCGGCGCCGGTCCGTCAGGACGCGCCGGAAAATACTCAGCGGATCCTGCCGGAATATGGGGCCGGCAACGATCCAGAACGGAGGGAACATGAAACGGAGCAAAACCAACAAAGTCCCGGAGGCGGGCCGGTCCCGCCGGGCACGGCTGCTTGCACTTCTGGGCGCGGGAGCACTCGCGCTGTCCGGCATCCTGGGGGGCTGCGGCGGCACGGGCGCGGAACAGAGCGCGGCGGAAGCGTCCTCGGTTACGGACGCGGAGGAGACGAAAGAAACGGTTACGGCGGCCGCGGAAGAAACAACCGTCCCCGAGACATCGGAGCAGTCCTCCGCCGAACCGGCGGAACCTGCCGAATCCGATCTGTACGTCCCCAGGATCGAAGGACTTCCGGAGGATTTCCTGTTCGGCCTGGATGTCTCTTCATATCCGGCCGAGAGGAACAGCGGAGTCACCTTCTATGATTTTGACGGCAACGAGCTGGATGACGAGGGGTTCTTTGCCCTCCTGGCCGACAGCGGCGTCAAC
>CANRGP010000045.1 GCA_947630085.1 uncultured Lachnospiraceae bacterium | reverse complement strand
AATGGTGTCACCAAAAAGCTCCTGTGGACAGAATACATGGAGGAATGCCATCAAAACGGCGAAGCTCCACTTATGTATTCCCAGTTCTGCTATTATATCCAGCAGGACGAGAGCAAACGCCGTGCAACCATGCATATCAAACGCAAGCCTGCAGAGCAGGTAGAGGTCGACTGGGCAGGTGACTGCGCCAAACTGACCGATCCGGATACCGGAAAAACGACGGATGCCTATATTTTCGTCGGTGTCATGACCTACAGCCAGTACGCATACGTGGAAGCCTTCCCTGATGAGAAGCAGGCATCCTGGATCAATGCGCACATCCATATGTACGAATACTTTGGGGGTGTCGCCAGGATTACCGTACCTGATAATTGCAAAACAGCCGTAATCCATAACAATGGCTGGAAAGATCAACGGATCAATGCCGTGTATCATGAAATGGCCGAACATTACGGCACGGCCATCATTCCGGCGAGAGTTCGGACACCACGGGACAAATCAGTGGCAGAGGGGTCTGTTGGCAACATTTCCACCTGGATCACTGCTGCCCTGCGTAATGAACAGTTCTTCACGATCGCCGAGTTGAATGCGGAGATTTGGAAAAGGCTGAAAGACTTTAACCGACGACCTTTTCAAAAGAAAGAGGGCAGTCGGTATACTCTCTTCCTGCAAGAAGAACTGCCATTACTAGCTCCTTTACCTACTGCCCGATATGAACTGGCGGAATGGAAACAAGCCACCGTTCAGTTCAATTATCACATCTCCGTTGCCGGAATGCAATACTCAATCCCGTATGAATACATTGGGAAAAAGGTAAACGTGCGGATAACGGGCAGTGTCATTGAGGTATTTTATAATCAGAACCGGATCGCATCGCATCAGCGTCTGTATGGCCGTAAAGGGCAATACAGCACAGTCACGGAACATATGCCGAAAGACCATCAGGAGTACCTGGAATGGAACGGCGACCGTTTCCGGAAATGGGCGGAACGGATCGGTATCAACACTTACAAGGTTATTAACGGCCTCCTTTTTTCAAAACGGGTTGAACAGCAGTCCTACAAGGCCTGTATGGGCCTCCTTAAACTGGCGGAGAAATATTCCCCAGCACAGTTGGAAGCGGCCTGCCAGACAGCCCTGACCTATACGGAAACGCCGAGTTATAAGAGCGTCAGCAGCCTGTTGGCTGTCTCAAAAGATGCCGGCTGCGTTACCGCGGAAGAACCGAAAGCGACAAACAGCCACGGCATCACAAGAGGTGCCGCGTACTATAGGAGGAACCGCTCATGACAAACCAGGCAACCATTGATAAACTTATTGAAATGCGGTTTACCGCCATGGCGGATGCATTCCGCATCCAGTGTACAGATCCCAAGATGAAAGAAATCCCTTTTGAGGATCGTTTTGGCCTCCTGGTGGACGTGGAATACTCCAGCCGCAAGAATAACCGTTTAAAACGTTTGATCCAAAGCGCGGAATTCGACCAGCCCGAAGCAAGCATCCTGGATATCGATTACACATCCGGACGCAAACTGAACAAGACTTTGCTCACCAGGCTGGCGTCCTGCGAATACATCGCAGATCATCGAAACATTTTCATCACTGGGGCTACCGGCAGCGGAAAGAGCTACATGGCCTGTGCGCTTGGTATGGAAGCCTGTAAGCGATACTATACGACAAAGTACATCCGGCTTCCTGATCTTCTCCTTGATCTGGAGAATGCGCGGCAAACCGGTACCTACAAGAAGACCATGGCGAAATACGCCAATCCAGTCCTGCTGATCCTTGATGAATGGCTGCTCATGAAACCTTCGGAAAGCGAACAAAAGGATATCTTTGAGCTGCTTCATCGCCGGCGGAAGAAATCATCCACTATCTTCTGCTCTCAATACGCGCAGGAAGGCTGGTATGAGCAGTTAGGAGGAGACGCATCTCCTCTTGCAGACGCGATCCTGGATCGCATTGTGCACGACGGATACATCATCAATATCCAGCCCATAGATCCGTCCAAGGACATCTCCATGAGAGAAATCTACGGATTGGATCCATCAGAGAAGCAATAACATAAAGGTGGATCACGTCTGTCCGGACAGGTGGCTCACGCCACACCGGACAGGCGGCTCCGCCGCATCAGAATATCCACACCTTTTTTTGGGCCCGCTGCGTGAAACCCGCACAGCAGCGGCCGCTTATCGGAGGATCCTGTCCGCCGCTTCATCCAGCCACGGGGCATCCACATATTCAACGCTTCCTTCGTCCACGGCCCTGGAAACCGCCGGCTCAATGGGGATCTTCGCGAGGACCGGAACACCGCACTCCCCGGCGATCTCTTCGATATGGCTCTCCCCAAACACCGGGATCTTCTTTCCGCAGTCCGGGCACGTCGCATAGCTGAGATTCTCCACGATGCCCAGAACCGGTATGTCCATCTTTCCGGCCATATTGACGGCCTTCTCAACGATCATGGAAACCAGCTCCTGCGGGGAGGTGACCACTACGATCCCCTCTACCGGGAGGGACTGGAATACCGTCAGCGGGACGTCTCCGGTCCCGGGCGGCATATCCACGAACATATAGTCGATGTCCTTCCAGTAAACCTCGTTCCAGAACTGTTTGACCACACCCGCGATCACCGGCCCGCGCCAGATCACCGGATCCGTCTCATGCTCCAGAAGCAGATTGGAGGACATGATCTGGATCCCCGTGCTTGTGACCGCAGGGATCATAAGAGGCGTTCCCTCTACCTCCGCCATCCCGATCCCTCCGCTGATCCCGAAGGCTTTGGGGATGGACGGTCCCGTAATGTCCGCGTCCAGGACGGCCGTCCGGTATCCCTTCGCGTTTGCCTTAACGGCAAGAAGAGATGTCACAAGGGATTTGCCTACCCCTCCCTTTCCGCTGACGATGCCGATCACTTTCTTTACCGAGCTTGCCGGATTCAGCTTTTCCAGAAAGCTCTGCTGTTCCTGAGTCCTGCTGCTGCAGTTTGCTCCGCAGGTATTGCAGTCATGCGTGCAGTCCGTCTCCGCCGATGATGCCATAATCATTTCCTCCTGTTCATTCTGTCATTCATAGATCATTTTTCTTTTAAGCCGTTTTTTTCAGGATCCGGAAAATCCCCCCATGCTCCATCGTCCACGCAAGACCGTAAAAGATCGCCGCGTTGATCGGCCACATGATCAGGTTCTTCAGCGCGCGCATGGGGAGCAGGGCCAGAAAGCCGTTGCCGTACATCATATCCAGCCATATGGTTCCGAGAAGCACATTGCAGATCAGAGATACGGCAAATTCCGCAGCAAGTACGCGCCACAGTCTCAGGGGCCGCTTATACAGGAAGCACCCGTACAGAACTCCCGCCAGGGCCGCGCTGACGGTCCATCCCGGGAAAAATGGTCCGGTAGGCTTCACCAGGTACTTCAGAATATCCAAAGCCCCTCCAAACAGTCCGCCGACCACGGGTCCGAACAGATAGTACACGAACTGGCCGGAGATCGTGGAAAAGCCGATCTTGATATAATCCCCGATGGCAATGGTCAGCGCTCCCAGGATCACGGAGACCGCTCCGAACATTCCCAGGACCGCCACTGTCTTCACGCATACTCCCTTGACTGTGCGTCCGTCCGGTCCGTACTCATAGAATTCCCTGTAGGAATCCCGAAATATTGCTGCCAGCTTCTTCATACAAAAATTACCTCCTCTGCAGATTATTTACCACAACAGGAGATAATCCTATCTTCTATTGCAGCGGGATGCGAATGTGCACCGCGGATACCCTCTGCGCGTCCTTGCGGAAGGATTCCTTCGTCCCACAGGCAACTCCCCGTCCCATGGGCACTTTACGCACACAAATCTACTCTGCGTAGTCAACATTCATTATAGCATGAACGGTAAAAAATGCAACCCAAAATATCGCTTCTGAAAATCCCCTATTGAAGCGCCGAACCGTTCCATGATATAATGAACCCAAAATCCGGATATGCAAAGCCAGATCCGCGGCAGGCGGTGCCGCGGTCCGCAGCCGGTCAAAGGAGGAAGCAGATGAAAAAGCTCACGACGGTTTTTTCCGAAGATCTGAACACGGTCCGGGTCCTCCCCGAACATCCCCGTCCCTCTCTGATGCGCTCATCCTGCATCATTCTCAACGGCTTCTGGGATTATGTGATAAAAAAGGACCCAACCGACACGCTTCCCAGGGCGTTTGAAGACCAGATCCTGGTCCCCTTTTCCCCCGAGGCCGATCTTTCCGGTATCGGGCACACGCTTATGCCCGATGAGATCCTCTGGTACCACAGGCTTCTCCCTGATGTTCCCCGGGCAGACAGCGACCGTCTGATCCTGCATTTCGGCGCCGTAGACCAGATCGCCGCCGTCTATGTAAACGGCCGCCTGATCGGCAGGCACACCGGAGGCTATCTTCCCTTTTCCTTTGATATCACGGACGCCCTCCGCCGCCCGGAGGAAGGAGCGAACCATCTCCATGTAGAGGTCCGGGACCTTACGGACACCTCCCACCACAGCCGGGGAAAACAGAAGCTCCGTCCTGGCGGGATGTACTATACCGCTCAGAGCGGCATCTGGCAGACCGTCTGGATGGAAGCAGTCCCCCAAAAACATATCCTGCGGATCGCCTGCAGGCCCGATTATGACCGCCGGCGGGTGCTGCTCAAGGTCTTCGGTCCTGCGGGAACGCCTGTAAAATGCACCGTATACGAGCCGGAGATCGACAATCTGCCGGATGCCTTTTCCGATCCTCCGTCCGGAAAGAGCGGAACGGCTCTCCGGCCCATTCTGCACGTCGAGGGTCTTGCCGGTCAGACCATACCGGTCGCGCTCCCCGATTTCCGTCCCTGGGCCCCGGAGGAGCCCTTTCTCTATCCCCTGCGCGTCACAATGGGGCGCGACTGTGTCCTGAGCTATTTTGCCGTGCGCAAATGCGATGTCCAGCGTGCGTCGGACGGAACGCTCCGCCTGTTCCTCAACAACCGTCCTTACTTCCAGGCCGGTGTGCTGGATCAGGGGTATTTTCCGGAGAGCCTTTACACGCCACCCTCCGACGCGGCAATGATATCCGATATCGCTGCGGCCAAATCCCTGGGCTTTTGTATGCTGCGCAAGCACGCCAAGATAGAGCCTGAGCGCTTCTATTATCACTGTGACCGTCTGGGTATGCTGGTCTGGCAGGATATGGTAAACGGTGGAAGCGCCTATCGGGACTGGTATGTGACCTATCTCGCCACATTCCTGAACGCCCTGCATATTCCCATGCCCGATCGGTTCCGTTTTCTTTTGTCACGGGGCAGCCTGGAGGGAAGAAAGGAATTTGTCCGGGAGGTTCGGGATACCGTCCGCACGCTCTCTCATCACCCGTGCATCGTGGTCTGGGTCCCCTTCAATGAAGGATGGGGGCAGTTCGATACGCTAAAGATCTGCCGTCTGATCAAAAAAATGGATCCCTCGCGTCTCATCGATCATGCAAGCGGCTGGTATGATCAGAAGGGCGGAGACATCCAGAGCATCCATTACTATTTTTTCAGCTACAATTTCCGTCCCGACGGAAAGAGAGCCATGGCCCTCACGGAGTACGGCGGCTATGCCTGCTCTTTTCCCGGACACTGTGCCTCAGACAGAGAATACGGGTATCAGAAATACGCGGACAAAAAGGCTCTCTCCGACGCGTTCGTCCGGCTCCATGAGCAGATCGTCGTTCCCGCCGTCAAAGACGGGCTGAGCGCATCGGTCTATACGCAGCTGACAGATGTCGAAGACGAGACGAACGGAATCCTCACTTATGACCGGAGGGTCACAAAGATCGATGCCAGCGCCGTTCAGCACTGCTGCAAAGCCCTCTCCGGGGCAATGCCCCGATAAGATCCGGATCGCCCGCAATAAAAAGGACAGCCATTCGGCAATCCCGCCATATGGCTGTCCCGCTGCTGCTCTTCTACCTGGTCAGAAGCATACGGTCATTATCAAGAGCCTTTCCGGAGGATATCTTAAACTGTTCCAGCAGATCCGCTACCGTCAGTTTCTTTCTCTCCTCCCCCGACACATCAAAGATTATTTTTCCGTGGTCCATCATAACGGTCCTGTTCCCCAGTTCAAGAGCCGTCTGCATATTGTGCGTCACCATCAGGCAGGTCAGCTGTCCGTCGCGCACGATCTCTTCTGTCAGCTGCAGCACTTTCTCCGCGGTCGCCGGGTCCAGAGCCGCCGTATGCTCATCCAGAAGAAGGAGCTTGGGCGGATTGATCGTCGCCATCATCAGTGTCAGCGCCTGGCGCTGTCCGCCGGAGAGAAGTCCTACCGGCTGCTGCATCCGCGTTTCCAGCCCCATCCCCAAAAGCGACAGCTTCCGGCGGAAAAGTTCTTTGTCCGCCCTGGATGTGGAAGACAGCCAGCCGCCGTGTCCCGCCGCGAGGGCAAGGTTTTCTTCGATGCTCATCCCCGGCGCGCTTCCGCGCATGGGATCCTGAAAGAGTCTCCCGATCGTTCTTGCCCGCTTATACTCCGCCATCAGCGTGATATCCTCGCCGTCCAGAAGGATCTCCCCTCTGTCCGTGATGAAGCTGCCGCAGATCGCGTTGAAGAGTGTGGACTTTCCCGCGCCGTTGGCCCCGATGATGGTGATGAAGTCTCCGTCGGCCACCGTAAGCGAAAGGTCGTCGATGGCCAGCTTCGCGTTCACCGTCCCCGGATTAAAGGTTTTGGAGATATGTGAGATCTTAAGCATCGTTCTCCCTCCCTTCCGGTCTGTGCATCAGGCGGCGTTTCATCAGCGGGATCCGGCTCTTGAGATACGGTCCCGAAATGGCGATGATCACGATAACGGACGATACGAACTTCAGCATGAACGCCGGCATATTGAACCGCAGGGCGATGGTATACACCACCCGGAAAAGGAAAGCGCCGAGCACCGCGCCGGCGGCCCTGACGGGGATCCGCCCTTTTCCGAGGAATGCGTTGCCGATCAAAAGGGAAGCCAGCGCAATGGTCACCATCCCGGATCCGATATCAATGTTCACGGATCTCTGGGACTGCGCCAGCAGGCAGCCCGACAGCGCCGTAAACGAATTGGAGATGCAAAGTCCCACTATGGTGGTAAACACGGGATTTATGGAGGAGGACCTTACCATATCCGGATTGTTCCCCGTAGCCCGGATGGCAAGCCCCAGCCGGGTGCGCAGGAACAGGGAAAGGAAAAGGATGACCAGGGCTACGGCGATAAGCGCCACGATCACGCGGTACTGCTCCGCAAACACCGTATTTTTCAGCAGGTCCTTCATGACTGTAAACAGCGTGTCGGTCTTGTTCATGTTCAGGAGCGACGAATTCCCCATTACCGCGATATTGACGGAATACAGCGCCGTATTGACGATGATTCCGGAAAGGAGGCTGTCGATGCCCATCCTGGTCTGCAGAAAAGCAGTCACAAAGCCGGAGAGCACCCCCGCCGCCATAGCCGCGGGAACCGCCAGGAACGGATGGCCTGCTAGGGCGACCACCGCCCCGACGGTAGCTCCCAAAGTGAAGCAGCCGTCGGTGGACAGGTCGCAGACATTTAACATGGTATAGCTTAAAAACAGCGCAAGCACCGTGAGGGAGCTGATCAGCCCCAGCTCGAGCGCAGTCTGAAAAAGTGCTGAAAACGCGGAAACGGACATAGAACTCTCTCCTGATTTTATTCGTTCAGATCATCAAACTCTTCTGCGGTAACAATGCTCTTTACCTGTGTGCAGTAAGGAGCAAACGCTTCCGAGATCTGGTCAAAATCAAAGCCGAGCATTTCGCAGATCTCCGTATTCACCGTCGCGGTTCCGTTGTCAAAGGTCTTTACCGGTGTCTCGGCCGGACTCTTGCCCTCCGTCAGGATCTCGGCGATCATATCCGCCGTCTCTTTTCCCAGATTGGCGTAATCCACGCCGTAGCCAAGAAAAGCTCCGTTTAATGCGAAGGAATCGGCGCCGGTGTAATGAGGGATCCCGGCCGCGGCCAGCTCCTCATAGATGGAAAGCTCCGCGGTCATGATGGTATTGTCACTGGGTGTGAAGATGGCATCCACTCCGTCCGCGACCATAGACTCGGCAGCCAGCATGACTTCGTCCACAGTAGTTCCCGTATGCTCCACATACGCAATTCCCTTTGCGTCCAGATATTCCTTTGCGGCAGCGATCGGGGTTGTCGAAGAATCCTGGCCGATGTCATACAGAAGGCCGATCTTGTCTGCGTCCGGGTCGGCTGCAAAGATCAGGTTCATTACCGCATTGGTATCCAGGAAGTCCGACGTTCCCGTAATATTGCTTCCGGGTTTCTCCAGGGATTCCACCAGCCCGGCGGAAACCGGATCGGAGACCGCCGCGAAAACCACCGGAATCTGATTGTCTTCCGTGGCTGTCTGCATACTCATCGCAACCGGAGTCGCCACGCCGACCATCAGGTCCACATCATCGGCAATGAAATTGGAGATGATCTGCGACATGACATTGGCATCCGCGTTGCAGTTATCCAGATCGACATCAAACGTCACGCCCTTCTCCTGTCCGATCTCATCCAGTCTGCTCTGAATGTTGTCTACGATCTGGTTCAGGGAAGCGTCATCCACATAGTTGCAGATCCCAACCTTGTAAACCGTGCCCGCGGACTCCGTGCTTTCGCCCTCAGCCGCCGCGGAAGCGGTCTCCTGCGGGGCCTGCGTCGGATCGCTGCTCCCGCCGTCGCCGGAATTCCCGGAACATCCGCAAAGCCCCAGAACAAGGCTCAGCGCCAAAACTGCAGATACGGTTTTTCCTGTTTTTCTCATGATTTTTTCCTTCCTTTTTTTGAGATTTGACTGGGTCAATATGCCCTGATCCGCTGAAAGGATATTTCCAATAAAAAATCCTGTCTCAGCGAATACGCTGGGACAGGATAAAATCCTGCGGTGCCACCCGGCTTGGCGCATCAAAAACACGCCCTCTCATTGCATACATACATATGCCGGCTTTTGTTCACGGAGAGTCCGCCTCCGTCTCCCATACTTTAGGAAAATCCTATTTCTGTTCGCCCTCCGAAGTCCATTCGGCCTTATGTTTTCTGCCGTGCTCGCACCGTCCACGGCTCGCTGGGGGAAAAGTGACAAAGCCTACTTACTCTTCTTCAACGGTTTATTGCATTATAGCGCGAAAGAAATCCGTTGTCAATTCTTTTTTTATTTTTCCTTCTCACATCAGATTCGTATATCCCATCAGCGCCTGATCCACCTCTCTGGCCACCTCGCGGCCCTCCCGGATAGCCCAGACGACCAGGGACTGTCCGCGATGCATATCGCCCGCGGCAAACACCTTGTCAACGTTGGTGCGGTATCCGCCCGGCTCGGTATTCACATTGCTTCTGGAATTCAGTTTCACGCCGAAGGCATCTGCCACATAGCTCTGGCTCCCCAGGAAACCGGCGGCGATCAGCACCAGGTTGGCCGGGACCTCCTTCTCGCTGCCCTCCACGGGGCTCATGACCGTCCGGCCGGTCTTCTCGTCCTTCTCCGGTCTGAGGCTTACAAGGACCGCCGCGCACACCTTTCCCGCCTTGTCCTTCTTGAATTCCTTCACCGTGGTCTGATAGATCCGCGGATCGCTTCCGAACACGGCTATCGCCTCCTCCTGGCCATAGTCGGTCTTGAGGATCCTGGGCCACTCCGGCCAGGAGTTGTCGGCCGTCCGGCACTGCGGCGGCTTGGGCATCATCTCCAGCTGGAGCACAGACTTGCAGCCGTGACGTATGGAGGTTCCCACACAGTCGTTCCCCGTGTCCCCGCCTCCGATAACGATCACGTTTTTGCCCCTGGCGGATATGTAGGCTCCGTCCTTCAGTTCGGATACCGGCATCGGCACGTTCAGGGAGCCCTCCGTCTCCTCCTGCCGCGCGGACTTCTCCGGCTTCACCGACTCCAGCAGGCATTTCGTAGTGGATTTCAGGAAATCCACGGCAAACCATATTCCCTCCGCGTCCCTGCCGGGCACCTGGATATCCCTTGGGTTGGAAGCGCCGCAGGCCAGGATGATACTGTCGTAATTTTTCAGGATGTCGGCGGCTTTTTTATTCTTTCCCACATCCGCGCCGGTGACGAAGGACACGCCCTCCTGCGCCATCACGGAGGTCTTGCGGTCGACGATGTGTTTTTCCAGCTTCATATTGGGGATGCCGTACATCAGAAGCCCTCCGACCCGATCCTCCCTCTCGTAAACGGTCACGCTGTGGCCGCGCTTGTTCAGCTGATCCGCCGCCGCAAGCCCTGCGGGGCCGGAGCCGATGACCGCCACCTTCTTTCCTGTGCGGATCTTCGGAGGCTTTGGTCCCGCCTGACCGTCCGCATAGGCTTTCTCCACTACCGCGAACTCGTTCTCCTTGATGCTCACCGGGTCCCCGTTAAGCCCGCAGGTACAAGCCGCCTCGCAGGGGGCCGGGCAGACCCGGGAGGTGAACTCAGGGAAGCTGTTAGTCCGTTTCAGGCGGTTGAACGCCTGCTGCCAGTTCCCGGTGTATACCAGATCATTCCACTCGGGGATCAGATTGTTCAGAGGGCACCCGGAAGTCATGCCTTTTATCATCATTCCCGACTGGCAGAACGGAACGCCGCATTCCATACAGCGCGCTCCCTGCTTTTTCTGCTCCGCCTCGCTTAAAGGAGTGTGGAACTCATTAAAGTTCCTGATCCTTGCCTTGGGGCTCTGCGCCCTTGAGGTCTTTCTCTCAAATTCCAAAAATCCCGTTGGCTTTCCCATCTTACGCTCCTCCTCTACTGTCTGGTATTTGCATAAAACGCCTCGATCTGGGCCTGCTCGCTGGAGAGTCCTTTTTCCTCCATCTGCACGATGGTATTCATCATCCTTCGGTAATCATGCGGCAGGATCTTTTTGAATTTGGGAAGATATTCGCCAAAATGCTCCAAAATCTCCTTTCCCCGTGAAGAATTGGTATACGCTACGTGTTCGTTGATCATGTCCTTCAGCTCCAGGACATCGTACTTATTGGTCACTTCCTCCATGGACACCAGCTCCTTGTTGAGGCGTTTATATAAATCGTTCTTCTCATCAAGGACATACGCGATGCCGCCGCTCATTCCCGCGGCAAAGTTCTTGCCGGTCGGTCCCAGGATCACCACGCGGCCTCCTGTCATATACTCGCACCCGTGGTCTCCCACGCCCTCGACGACCGCCATGGCTCCGGAATTCCTCACGCAGAAGCGTTCTCCGGCAACTCCGTTTATGAACGCCTTTCCGCTCGTGGCCCCGTAGAGCGCCACATTGCCGATGATAATGTTTTCTTCCGCCTTAAACTGGATCCCGGTGGGCGGATAAACGATCAGCTTTCCTCCGGAAAGTCCCTTCCCGAAGTAATCGTTGCTGTCTCCGACCAGCTCGAGGGTGAGCCCCTTCGGGATAAACGCGCCGAAGCTCTGGCCGCCGCTCCCGCTGCACTGTATGGTGAACGTATCTTCCGCAAGCCCGTCCGGATACAGTCTGGTGATCTCCGAACCGAGTATCGTTCCCAGCGTCCTGTTCACGTTGGAAACATCGACCTGGAGCCCTTTCTTCTGCCCGGTCAAAAGGGACTGCTTTAATTTCTTCATAAACACGGTCTCGTCGATCGTCTCGTTCAGTTTGAAATCGAACGGAGACTTTCCGAAATAACCGGCCGTCTTCCTGCCCGCGTAGGGATTATCCAGAATGCTGCTTAAATCCAGCTTGGCGGCCCGCTCGGAAGGACATTTTTCCTTCTTTTTTAACAGGTCGGTCCTTCCCACCAGCTCATCCACCGTGCGGATCCCCAGTCTGGCCATATATTCACGGAGCTCCTGGGCCACAAAATACATGAAGTTGATCACATATTCCGGTTTCCCGCGGAACCGCTTCCGGAGCTCCGGATTCTGTGTGGCGATGCCGACCGGGCAGGTATCCAGGTTGCAGACGCGCATCATCACGCATCCCATGGTTACCAGGGGCGCCGTTGCAAAGCCGAACTCCTCCGCTCCGAGCATACAGGCGATAGCCACGTCACGCCCGGTCATCAGCTTGCCGTCGGTCTCCAGAATCACCTTGTCCCGCAGGCCGTTCATGATCAGCGTCTGGTGCGCTTCCGCAATCCCCAGTTCCCAGGGAAGTCCCGCATTGTAAATGGAATTGCGGGGAGCGGCTCCGGTTCCCCCGTCGTAGGCCGATATCAGGATCACCTGTGCCCCGGCTTTGGCGACGCCGGCCGCCACCGTGCCGACTCCCGCTTCGGACACAAGCTTCACGGAGATCCGCGCGCTGCGGTTGGAGTTTTTCAGGTCATAGATCAGCTGGG
The DNA here is from genome assembly GCA_947630085.1 of uncultured Lachnospiraceae bacterium. Lineage (GTDB taxonomy): Bacteria > Bacillota > Clostridia > Lachnospirales > Lachnospiraceae > UBA3402. The sequence continues at coordinate 4,460 of CANRGP010000045.1, read as the reverse complement.
CCAGATCCTCGATGGAATAAATGTCATGGTGCGGGGGCGGGGATATGAGTCCGACGCCCGTAGTGGAATGCCTCGTCCTGGCCACCCACGGGTACACCTTCTGTCCGGGCAGCTGGCCGCCCTCTCCGGGCTTGGCTCCCTGGGCCATCTTGATCTGGATCTCCCTGGCGCTTACCAGGTAACGCGAGGTAACGCCGAAGCGGCCCGACGCCACCTGTTTGATGGCGGAGCACTTGTTGTAATCGTCCGGCTGCTGTCCGAGCCTCTCCAGGCTCTCTCCGCCCTCTCCGCTGTTGGACTTTCCGCCGATCCGGTTCATGGCGATGGCCAGGGTCTCATGGGCCTCCTGGGAAATGGAGCCGTAGGACATGGCCCCTGTCTTGAAGCGCTTCACGATCGATTCGACGCTTTCCACCTGCTCGATGGGGATCCCGCCGTTTTCATCGAACCGGAAATCAAGGATGCTGCGGAGATTCACCGTCTGCCCTTCCTCATTGAGCGCCTTTGAATACGCCTTAAATGTAGCGTAGTCTCCCGTCCGGGCCGCCTCCTGGAGAAGATGGATGGTCAGCGGATTATAGAGATGCTCCTCCTGCCCGGAGCGCATCTTATGGCTTCCCACGCTGTCCAGCGTCAGGTCAACATCGAGTCCCAGCGGATCAAAGGCCGCCGAATGCAGCGCATCCACATCTCCCGCGATATCTTCGAGCGTAATGCCTCCCACGCGGCTGACGGTGTTTGTAAAATACTTGTCAATGACCTCTCGGGAAATCCCGATCGCCTCGAAGATCTGAGAGCCCTGGTAAGACTGAATGGTGGAGATCCCCATCTTGGAAGCGATCTTTACAATTCCGTGAAGCACGGCGGAATTGTAATCCTGTACCGCCGCATAATAATCTTTATTGAGCATTCCCGTCTCGATCAGGTATCCGATCGTCTCGTGCGCCAGATAGGGATTGATGGCGCAGGCGCCGTATCCCAGCAGGGTCGCAAAATGGTGAACCTCTCTGGGCTCCCCGCTCTCCAGGATGAGGGCCACGCTGGTCCTCTTCTTGGGGCTGACAAGATGCTGCTGAAGGGCCGACACCGCCAGAAGCGACGGGATCGGCACATGGTTCTCGTCGATATCCCTGTCGGAAAGGATAATGATGTTCGCCCCGTCCCTGTGGGCCCTGTCCACCTCCAGGAACAGCCTGTCAATGGCCTTCGCCAGGGAGGTGTTCTTGTAATAGGTGATCGGGATCACCTCCACCTTAAAGCCCGGCTTCTTCATATATTTGATCTTCAGAAGATCCGTTTCGGTCAGGATCGGATTGTCGACCTGCAGAATATTGCAGTTTTCCGGATTCTCCTTCAGCAGATTTCCTTCCGATCCCACATATACCGTGGTGGATGTGACAATCTCCTCGCGGATCGAGTCGATAGGCGGGTTGGTCACCTGGGCAAACAGCTGCTTGAAATAGTTGAAAAGCGGCTGGTGCATCCTGGACAGCACCGCCAGGGGGCTGTCGCATCCCATGGCCGATGCCGGCTCCGCGCCGTTGAGGGCCATCGGCAGGATCATCGTTTTAAACTGTTCGTATGTATAGCCGTACGTTTTCTGGAGTCTGGCCCTGTCTTTGCCGCTCATCACGGGAAGTCCCACATTGGGGATCCTCAGATCGTTCAGATTCACCAGGTTGGAATCCAGCCACTGGCCATACGGATTCCTTCCGGAATAATATTCCTTGAGCTCCTCATCTCCGATAATGCGCCCGGCCACCGTATCCACAAGAAGCATCCTGCCGGGACGGAGACGGTCCTTCTTCACCACCCGGTTCTGCGCAATATCGATCGCGCCCACCTCCGATGCCAGGATCACATAATCGTCATCCGTCACATAATAGCGGGAGGGACGCAGACCGTTCCTGTCAAGGACCGCGCCCAAAATGTCTCCGTCGGAAAATACGATGGATGCCGGACCATCCCAGGGTTCCATCATGGTCGAATAATAGTGATAGAAATCCTTGACCTCCTGCGGCATGGACTTGTCATGTGCCCACGGCGCCGGGATCATGGCCATTACGGCAAGCGGAAGATCCATGCCGCTCATCATCATGAACTCCAGGGCGTTGTCGAGCATGGCCGAGTCGGATCCCTCCTGATTGATGATGGGCAGGACCTTATGCATCTCCGACCGGAAATACTCCGTCTCCATCGTCTCCTCGCGGGCCAGCATCTTGTCCACATTTCCGCGGATGGTGTTGATCTCTCCGTTATGGACAATGATCCGGTTGGGATGCGCCCTCATCCAGCTGGGATTGGTATTCGTGCTGAAACGGGAATGGACGGTGGCAAGAGCCGATTCATAATCCTTGTCCTGCAGATCCGGAAAGAACCGGCGCAGCTCCTTCACCAGGAACATTCCCTTATAGACGATGGTCCGGCTGCTTAACGATACCACATAGGTATTGTCATTGCTCTGCTCGAAGACGCGGCGCACTACATAAAGCCTGCGGTCAAAATCCAGGCCCCTGGCCACATCCGCCGGCTTTTTCACAAAGCATTGGACAATATAGGGCATCCTTTCCACGGCCCGCTCTCCGATCAGCTCCGGGTGAATGGGGACCTCTCTCCAGCCCAGGAAAGAAAGTCCTTCCTTCTTGACAATGATCTCAAACATCTTCATGGCCTGATTCCGGGAAAGAACATCCTGCGGGAAAAAGAACATACCCACTCCGTATTCTCGTTCTTCCCCCAGATCAATGCCGAGAGGCTTCGTCACCTTTCTGAAAAATTTATGGGAAATCTGAAGCATGATCCCGACACCGTCGCCTGTCTTTCCCTCCGCGTCGCGGCCGGCGCGGTGCTCCAGATTTTCAACGATGTGAAGCGCCTGGTCCACCGTCCCGCGGGTCTTGATGCCTTTCACATTGACCACGGCTCCGATCCCGCAGCTGTCATGTTCCATCCTTGGGTCATACAGACCCGGCAGCTTCTCTCCCGTATGTTCCTTCATTCGCTTGCTCCTCCTGCCCTATCAGTATTCTTACTATTTGATGATACTACTACATTTCTTTATCCTTGTAAAGTAAATCTTTTTGCATTATTGTCTGATAATATGATAATTTATATATTTCATATAATAAGTCAGATTTATTCTGGTAATTAGTTCGATTTGTGTCGTATATATGCCATATATGTCGAATTGCTTTTTTTAAATTTTATCCTCAGCAAGGCTCTTTTGTCCCATGGAAACGCCTTCACCACTTTCTCAGAACAAAAAAAGATGCCCTTCCAGTCATTTCATGACTTTCGGGACATCCCCGCTTATGCAGCTTATGAAACCTATTTCTCCCCCAGACCGTTCTCAATCGCGTGGGCAACGGTCTCCAGAGCTTCCTCCTCATCGGGACCTTCACAGACCAGCTTGATCTCTGTACCGCACCTGATCCCCGCCGCCATCACATTCAGCACGCTCTTCGCGTTGATCTGCCGGCTTCCCTCATAAATGCAGACGTCCGATTTGAAGCGCATGGAAGTCTGGGACAATACCCCCGCGGGCCGAAGATGAAGGCCGGAGGGGTTCACCACAGTCAATGTTCTGCTGACCATAACTCCTCTCCTTTTGTCCGTTCTTTTTCTGACTCTATAAAAATTCTAGTATATTTCCCTCACACTTGTCAAGTACGAATCGAGTAAATGCATCCGCAGTAATTCTGACGGTACAGGCCGTATTCCCGGGAGAGCTCCAGGGAGCGCCGGTATCCGTCCCGCTTTTTAAAATCTGACGGAAGGTGTCTCACGCCGAACTCCGCGGCCGCTTTTTCTCCGGCTTCATTCAGCTTCGCGGCGGATTTCAGAGGGCTGATGGAGAGAGTCGTGGCAAAATAATCAAAACCGCCCTCCTTCGCCCTTCTTGCCGTCTCCGACAGACGCAGCGCATAGCATTTTTCGCAGCGCTTTCCTCCCTCCGGCTCCTTCTCCAGCCCCCGCACGGCGCCGTAGAAGCTGTCGGGATCATAAGCGGCCGCCATAAACTTTACGGGATGTACGAACGGCATCTCCCCGACCAGCCGGCGCGCTTCGTTTACCCTGTGCTCATACTCCTCGGGAGGGTAGATATTGGGATTGTAAAACAGTACGGTGATCGAAAAATACCGGGAGAAAAAATATCTCAGAAATATCTTCACGGCCCTTTCCTGCACAGCCTCGATAGGGCTTTTGGTGTATTTTAAGTATGCCGATTTCTTCATCGAAAACTTTAACGCCCTGACCGGCATGTCGGCAGCCACGCTCGGCATCGTCCTTCCGATCGGAATAAGCTTTTATACGTTTCAGATTTTAAGCTATACCGTGGACGTAGCCCGCGGCACCGTTAAGGCTCAGAAGAACCCGATAAACTTGGGCGCCTATATCGCGATGTTTCCGCAGCTGATCGCGGGACCGATCGTTAGGTATTCCGACATTGAAAAGCAGCT
>CANRGP010000044.1 GCA_947630085.1 uncultured Lachnospiraceae bacterium | reverse complement strand
ACAGTGGTTCTTACTGATACTACTGTAATGCCGGAGATTACAACGTATCATATTTTTACGCTAAGAGTGAAAGATGGGGCGGATGAGGAGGTAGTGATTAATACAAAATTTGGTTCGGGCAAACCGGATGAATCAGCTATGTATCAGGCATATTATGATAAACTGTTAGAATTGCAATTGAAATACGGAACAGCATCCGTCCTGGATTGTGCAAATGCAACGTTGACGGGATTGTGTTTTGCTAAATTAGTTGATTTCAATGGAGATGGCCAGGAAAAACTTGTTCTGGCTTATTGCTCTGATGTGCATTATTCCGATTCTGATTATATTGTGGAAGTGTGGGAGTATGCGGATGGAGGGCTGCAAAAAGTATTTGAGGGAAATTGCCGGTATGAGAGCGAGTTCTACGCCTCAGTTATGTTATATAATTATAATGGGCAATATCTTCTTGGAGAGACTATCAGCGGCGTGGATGAGTATTCCAGATGGTGGGAAGGGAATGAAGATGTTTTCTATATAAGCGGTGCTGCCCTCTTTGGTTATGAAGATGGAATATTTAAACCTCTTCATTCGTTTATCACAAAATATAGAAATGAAGGCGGACAAGACGAGTATATTGATGGAAAACTAATTGAAGGTGATGATACGGATGAATTTAATCAGTATGGACAATACTTGGAAACGCATGAGGAATATTATTTGACGTACCATATTGAGAATCGGGATCGATTAGATCAATCGCTTATTGAATTGGAAAATACGTTCAGTAAATTACGGGATCAACTTGGAATTATTGAGAATCCATCCGGAGAACCAGCGGTTGAATCATGGAAACCAGCGTTTGTAAATTATATTAGAGAACTGGTATATAAAGATATAGAAGAAAACAGAGAGCCTTACGAAGGTAAATTTTATTTTTTAGACATCAATGGGGATGATATACCAGAATTGCATTATAATTCTGGAACTTATGCAGGGGGAGGAAGTATTAGTACATATGCAGAAGACCATTTAAATACGATGGTAACTTCCAACTATGGCGTGTCCTATATACCTGGAGAAAATATATTCCTCAATTCGGGCGGACATATGGATGCTTATTATGATGAAGTTTACAGAATAGAACAAGGAGAATTCGTTGAATATGGGCATGGTGATTATGGAGCAGAAGATAATTCCAGAGTTCAAGTTAATGAGGACGGAGAGCTGATATATCGGTATTTCTGGGATGATAGGGAAGTCGATGAGAATACATATTTCCGAAAATTGAAGGAGTTATTTGATGAAAGTGCAGCAGTAGATCCATATGATGATACGCCAATGTCTTATACAGAAGCTATAGATTACATTCTTTCGTATAAAAGAAAGAAGGGTTCATCTCAGGCGCAGTTAACTGTAGATGATCTTAATGCTATAATGCGAGATTTATTCGCACAGGATGCGGGAGACGGAGCAATCTATGAAGGAGAGATAGATGGGGACTATTATAGTTGCGCTATATATGCGGAAGTTCCCGGAAACCGTGATAATGCGCATACACTGACACATATTGTCGATGTTTCGTTGATAACGGGGTATGTGACGGAGACAAACTTGATTTTGGGTACAGAAAAAACGTATTATTTGGATTTGGAGGATTGGAAATGAGAAGCGGGAAATTAGTGTGAAAAAAAGTAAAAGACAGCCGTAAAGTGACACGCTGAAACAAGCTATTGAAAAATAGCCTTTTGAAACAGATTGGTTCTGTAACAGTAAGCCTAGAGGCGAGCGAGGACTGTTCCATAAGCCCATCCGCAATTAAAAGTTTCATGGCTTGCTTGACTGCCTTTTCCTTCTGTTTGTTTTCAGGGGTTCGGGCATATCAATCCTATAAAAATCGGTCGGATTCCACACGTCTCCAACAGACAGCATCTGGTAGATGGCAGTGAGGATCATCCGGGCGATCGCAATGATGGTACATTTCTTATCGCGACATTTCATAATGCGCTCGTATTTGGCCTTGTAGTAAGGAAATCTGTTGGATTTCACGGCTGCATGAGCAACTTGTACTGATGCAGGTTTGAGGCAGACACCGGCACGTGTAATCCGGACAGATTTCTTTTTACCGGCTGGCTCATTATTGCCGGGAGTCAGACCGGCGCAGCAGCATAAACACTTTAAGTTGGAAAACTGTGCCATATCAGTACCGATCTCGGAAATGACAGTGATCGCCTTTCTGCGGTCATTGCCGGGAATGGTACAGAGTAACTGGACAGCATTTTCATAAGGTTCAACCAGAGAATCAATTACAGAGTCTATATCATTTATCGTAGATGTGATATAATCCATATATGCGTGGACAAGACGCAAACGGTATTTTGGAGAGTATTCTGAAATCAATTCTCCTCATTACTTTTAATAGAGAGAAACCATTGACTGAACCGCCACGCATTTAACAAGAATTAAAACAATTCATAGTATGCGGACTAATAGAGTCACTTATTTGTGCCTGAAAGGCGGTGGAATGGAGATTACGATGAATTATAATTATACGTATGTGGTGAGATGTGCGGACGACAGTCTGTACTGCGGCTGGACAAACCATCTGAAGGAGCGGATCGACGCCCACAACAGCGGAAAGGGCGCCAAATATACGAAGAGCCGCCGCCCGGTGGAGCTGGTCTACTATGAACAGTTCGAAACGAGGGAGGAAGCGATGAGACGGGAAGCGGCCATCAAGCGGATGTCCCGGGCAGAAAAGCTGAGGCTGATCGCCGGGCCGGGAGAGAAGTAAAGCGGCCGCCGGAGCGGGCCGCGGGACTGGAAACGGAGTAAAAGCCGCTGGAGCGGCCGCGGGGCGGCCGCCGGAACCGGAGATGAGAGATGAAGCGGATAAAACACCCCCGCCGCGATATGAGCTTCCGCAGCGGGGGTGAATCGCTTATATTAAGGAACAAAATGTTGGAAAATATTACTCCACATCCTGCAGGGCTGCAAAATCCTCCTCGCCTGTGCGGATCTTGACGACCTTCTCCACGCCGTAGACGAAGATCTTGCCGTCGCCGATATGGCCGGTGTAAAGGGCCTTCTTGGCGGCTTCGATCACGGCCTCGACCGGGATCTTGCTGACGACGACCTCGATCTTGACCTTCGGGAGAAGCGTCACATCCATCTCGACGCCGCGGTACATTTCGCCCGCGCCCTTCTGGATGCCGCACCCCATAACCTGGGTAACGGTCATTCCGGTCACGCCCAGAGCGTTCATAGCGTTCTTGATCTTTTCATAGCAGGAGAGCTTGGTGACGATAACGACCTTGTGCATATTGTAGGAATCGATATCGGGCATCTTGACCACCTTGACGGCCGCCTCTTTATCCGCGGCGGAAGCGGCGTCGTAGTCGGAAACTCCCAGATCCGTGTTCTCATTTACATCCATGTTCATGGTGTTGGAGATATCAATGATGCTGAATCCGGCGTATGCGGACGGAAGCCCGTGCTCGGTGCTGTCCAGGCCGGAGATCTCTTCCTCACGGGAAACCCGCAGACCTACGATAGCCTTGATCAGCAGGAACGCCAGGGTGATTGTGACCGCCGTCCATGCGGCTACTGACGCGAAGCCCAGGAGCTGCTTGCCGAGCTGGGCGAAGCCGCCGCCGTAGAACAGGCCCACAATGCTGTCGTTTCCGGGAGCCGATGTGGTGGCGAAGAGGCCGACCGCGATGGTTCCCCAGATGCCGTTGCAGCAGTGGACGGCTACTGCGCCCACAGGATCGTCGACACGGAGCTTGTAATCCAGGAACCATACGGCAAAGACGACCAGGAGCCCGGCTACCGCGCCGATAACGGTGGCGCCGAAAGCATCCGTCACGTCACAGGGAGCGGTGATGGCTACAAGACCGGCCAGGGAAGCGTTCAGACACATGGAAACATCCGGCTTTCCGTATTTGATCCAGGTGAATACCATACATACTACGGTTGCCACTGAGGGCGCTATGGTGGTCGTCAGGAACACGCTGCCCAGCTGCTCGACGCTGGTGCAGGCGGCTCCGTTGAAGCCGTACCAGCCCAGCCACAGGATGAAGACGCCCAGACAGCCGATCGGAAGGTTGTGGCCGGGGAACGCGTTGACCTTGGTGATCTTGCCCTTTGCGTCCTTGACAAATTTGCCGATACGCGGCCCAAGCATTTTCGCACCGATGAGCGCGCTGATGCCGCCGACCATATGAATGGCGCAGGAACCGGCGAAATCATGGAAGCCTAACTGCGAAAGCCAGCCGCCGCCCCAGATCCAGTGGGCCTCGATGGGATAGATCACCACGGAGATAATGGCGGAATAGATGCAGTAGGACAGGAACTTGGTCCGCTCTGCCATTGCGCCCGAGACGATGGTCGCCGTGGTGGCGCAGAACACCAGGTTGAATACGAAGTTGGACCAGTCAAAATTGGCGTAGTCCGTAAAAATCGCGAAGGACGGTTTCCCGATAAAGCCTCCGACGTCCTCTCCGAACATCAGGCTGAAGCCGATGGGGACGAAGACCATACAGCCGATGCAGAAATCCATCAGGTTCTTCATCAGGATATTTCCGGCGTTCTTGGCGCGGGTAAATCCCGTTTCCACCATAGCGAATCCGGCCTGCATCCAGAATACCAACGCCGCTCCGATCAGGAACCAGACGGCGAACACCTGACTGTTTACCGCACTGAAAATCTCTTCTGTCATAACTTTCCTCCCTGCCTTTCTCGAAAAAAAACGGAGCCGGGACCTTCTCCTCGTTAAGCCCCGTCGCTCCGTTCATTTCCGAATCATAATTTATTCTGTTAAACAAATAAGCAGCGGGACTGTGGCCAAACCATAGCTCCGTTGCTCATCACGCACTTCATGATACCACCTGAAAAAAGCGATGTCAACGCAAAAAAATATCAAATTTACTAAAAAGCCGAAACTTTTTTTGGCGAAAATAACGAAAATTAAAAACTTGAATTTTGTTGCGCACAGTATATAATATACTGTATACACGCAGGAAATACGCCGCGGGAGGAGAAGCAAAGGAGAAACGAGATGATCAAGCGCCTTAGCCTGAAAGCATACGGAAAGATCAATTTGGGCCTGGATGTGCTGAGAAAACGTGAGGACGGTTATCATGAGGTCCGCATGATCATGCAGAGCGTAGGGATCTATGACAGGATCGATCTGTTCAGATGCGAAAAGCCGGGGATCCGGCTTTCCACCAATCTGCACTATCTGCCGGCCAACGAAAATAATCTGGCTTATAAGGCGGCGGCTCTGCTGATGGACGAATTCGGGGTCCAGGAGGGCGTGACGATCCAGCTGAAGAAATTTATCCCTGTGGCCGCGGGAATGGCGGGCGGCAGCAGCGATGCCGCGGCCGTTCTTTTCGGGATCAATAAAATGTTCGGTCTGGGGCTGGACATGGAGCAGCTTCGGGAGAGAGGGATCCGGATCGGGGCGGATGTGCCGTACTGCGTGCTTCGCGGAACGGCGCTCTCCGAGGGGATAGGCGAGATCCTGACCCCGCTTCCTCCCATGCCCCAGTGCCAGGTACTCATTGCCAAGCCGGGCATCAGCGTGTCCACCCGGACCGTGTACGAGAAGCTTCACGCCGACCGGCTGACGCCGGAGCAGCATCCGGATATTGACGGGATGATGGACGCGATCCGGCAAAAGGACCTGGCGGGGGTGGCGTCAAGGATGGGAAACGTGCTGGAGCTGGTCACGCTCCCGGAATATCCGGAGATCGGACAGATCAAGGAGATGATGATGGAGGCAGGAGCCCTGAACGCCATGATGAGCGGGAGCGGCCCCACCGTATTCGGGCTTTTTGCGGACCCGAAGGCGGCGGCGGACGCCTATGAGATGATGCGATACGGTTCGGGCTCCGGGATCGTCCGGCAGGTCTACCTGACCGGCTTCTTTAACCGGAAGGAACAGCCGGCAGACTGACGGCAGGCACAAGATAAGGAGCGTATAGGAAATGGAATACAATCTGAATGTAAAAATGGATGAATATCTGCCCCTGCGGGACGTGGTGTTTAACACGCTCCGCCAGGCGATCCTGCGCGGGGAGCTTTCGCCCGGGGAGCGGCTGATGGAGATCCAGCTCGCGGAGCGGCTTGGCGTCAGCCGGACACCGATCCGGGAGGCCATCCGCAAGCTGGAGCTGGAGGGACTGGTCCTCATGATCCCGCGCAAGGGAGCCGAGGTGGCAAAGATCTCCGAGAAAAGTCTGCGGGATGTGCTGGAGGTGCGCCGATCCCTGGAGGAGCTGGCCGCCGAGCTGGCCTGCAGCCGGATGACCGACGCCCAGATCGAGGAGCTGGCCAGGGCCAGGGACGAATTTGAAAAGGCAGTCGGAAAAGGCGATATTATGGAAATGGCGGAGAGCGACGAGAGGTTCCATGACGTGATCTACAACGGAACCGGCAACGCCAGACTGGTTCAGATCCTGAATAATCTGCGGGAGCAGATATACCGGTATCGCCTGGAGTACATTAAGGACGAGGACAAGCGGCAGGTTCTCCTGGTGGAGCACGACAATATCCTCCGGGCCATCCGCGCCCGCCATGTGACGGAGGCCAAAGAGGCGATGCGGGAGCATATTGATAATCAGGAGATCACCGTATCGCGCATTATTAAAGAAAGAGAGCAGCCGTGACCGGCTGTGAAAGAAAAGGAACGGCCGCGGCCGGATAAAATTGCCATAGGCTATTGACAGAGTGACAGGGTGTCATTATAATAAATGACATCTTGTCACTTTTGTGCTGCGCCAGTATGCGGGAAAGGGGACGAATGTATGCCAAGCGAACGTTTTTTGCGGCTGCCGGGTGAAAAGCAGACTGCCATATGGGAAGCCGCGACAGCGGAATTTATTGCCCAGCCCTATGAAAAGGTTTCGATCAACAAGATCATCAAGCAGGCCGGGATATCCAGGGGGAGCTTTTATACATATTTTGAGGACAAAAGGGATCTTCTTGCGTTCATCCTGTGGGGAACCCGGCAGCAGTGGAACCGGTTCTGCCTGGAGAGCATCGAGAAGTCCGGCGGGGATTATTTCCAGATGATGATCGAGCTGATGGACAGGGCCATCGGATTTTGCCGTAATAATAATCTGTTTTCCCTGCATAAGAATCTTATCATGTATCCGGAGCCAATGAACGATTTTCTTCCGAAGCCTTCGGACTGTGAGAAGGAAGTCAAGGAAACGCTGCTTTCCAGGATCGACAGATCGAGATTTGAAGATCCCGGAGATGAAAATATCATTCTTGTGTTTAAGCTTACGGCGATGCTTCTGGTCAGCTCTCTTTCCGCGTTCTGTATGCACCCCGAAACGGAACAGGCGGTCAGAGACAACTACCGGAAGGCCGTGCAGATCATCCGGCGCGGCTCGTATCGTTTATGAAACAACAACTGCAGGGAGGACCTTTGCCATGAAAAAAAGAATAATCATTGCCGCTGCCGTGGTTGCGGCGGCTGTAGTCACAGGAGTCTTTATCGTTCCCCGCTATACGCGGCCGCAGACGGATCCGGAGACATCGGAACCCCCTGTCGTACAGGCTGTCCGCCCGCAGCGGGGCCATATAGAGGTCAGCCGGAGCCTGATCGGGAGCGTCGAGCCGTCGAATCTGGTCAACGTGATCCCGATGGCGGCGGGCGAGATCACGGCCGTTCATGTGAATGTCGGCGATTATGTGACGGAGGGCCAGCTTCTGTGTGAGATCGACACCAAACAGGTTGAGGCGGCAAGGCTCCAGATGGAGGCCGCCGAGATCCAGCTGAACGACGCTGAGACCAACCTGGAGAGAATGCAGGTACTGTACGCTTCGGGCGACATTGCGGCTCAGGCTTATGAACAGGTGGAAAGCGCGGCAAAGGCGGCCCAGATCCAGTATGACAGCGCCAAACTCGCCTATGATTATCAGATCGAGTTCAGCCAGGTGACGGCCAGCATCGCGGGAAGGATCGAATCCAGCAGCATGGAGGTCCACGGAATGGCGACACAGTCCTCGCCGCTGTGCGTGATATCCGGCGACGGAGCCCGGACTATAAGCTTTTCCGTGACGGAAGCCATGCTGGACCATGTCAGGGCAGGAGAGCCGGTCCGCGTGGAGAAAAACGGAAGCACCTATGAGGGGACGGTCACCGAGGTGAGCACGATGGTCAACAGCTATACGGGGCTTTTTGACGCCAAGGCCACGCTGGAGGAGGCCGACGCGCTGATCAGCGGTTCCACTGTCCGCCTGTATGTGACCTCGCAGGAGGCGGATAATGCGCTGACGCTCCCTGTGGACGCCGTTTATTATGACGGAGGAAGGCCCTACGTATATACGTATCAGGACGGGACGGTTCACGAGGTGCCCGTGGAGACCGGGATCAGCGACGATACCGACATAGAGATTGTATCCGGGCTTACGGAGGATGATCTGGTGATCATCACATGGAGTCCGGAGCTCTATGAGAACGCGCCGGCGGTGCTGAAGGAGGGCGAGGCTGAATGAATATAACAAGAACCGTTCTGAAACGCCCCGTTACGACGCTGATGGTGGTGCTGAGCCTCCTGGTGTTCGGACTGACATCCGTTTTCTCTTCAAGGCTGGAGCTGATACCGGAGATCAATATGCCCATGCTCATCGTGTTTACCGTATATCCGGGGGCCTCTCCCGACGACGTCATGGAACTGGTGAGCAAGCCCATTGAGGACGGGATCGGCACGCTGAGCGGCCTGGAGAACAGCCAGAGCATTTCCAGCGAGAATTCCTCCGTGGTACTGCTCCAGTATGAGTACGGCATAGACATTGACGACGCCTATAACGATCTGAAAAAGATCCTCGATACGTTAAAAACCACATTCCCGGATGATGTTCAGGAGCCGATCATCATAGAAATGGACATCAACCAGACCGCGAGCGTCAGCCTCGCCGTCAACAATGACACCCAGGAAAATCTCTATGATTATGTGGATCATGAGATCATACCGGAATTTGAGAAGCTGTCCTCCGTGGCGAGCGTGGACGTGAGCGGAGGCAGGGCCGAATATGTGAGAGTGGAGCTGATCCCGGAGAAGCTGACGCAGTACCGGCTGGATATGAATTCCATAGCCACGGCCATCGGGAGCGCCGACTTTACATATCCGGTGGGCGACGCGGATGTGGGAAAGCAGAACCTGTCCGTGACGGCCCAGGTGGCCTATGACACGGCGGAAAGCCTGAAGGATATCCCCATCCCCCTGGGGAACGGAAACATCATCTATCTGGACGATATCGCCAATATCTATTCGGCCCTCGAGGAGGAGAACGGAGTCGGGCGCTACAACGGGCGGGAGACGATCTCCATAAACATCCAGAGGAACCAGAAGAACAGTGAGGTGGAGGTTTCCGACGCCGTCCGGGGCGTGGTCTCCCGGCTGACCGCGCAGGACGAGAACCTGGAGATGGTCATTGTCAATGACAACAGCGTGATGATCCGCAATTCCCTGTCCTCCGTCCTCCAGACGATGGCGATGGCGGTGGTGGTATCCATGGTGATCATCCTCCTGTTTTTCGGCGATATCAAGGCGTCGCTCATCGTGGGCACATCGATACCCATTTCCATATTGGCCGCATTGATCGCGATGAGCCTGATGGGCTTTTCCCTCAATGTGATCACCCTGAGCAGCCTTGTGCTCGGCGTGGGAATGATGGTCGATAACTCCATCGTCGTCCTGGAAAGCTGTTTCAGGACGACGCGGGGCGACAGCATCCGTGAATATACGAAGGGCGCGCTGGAGGGCAGCGGGATCGTGTTCCAGTCCATCTTCGGCTCTACGCTCACCACCTGCGTGGTGTTTCTTCCCCTTGCGTTTCTGAAGGGGATGTCCGGGCAGCTGTTCAAGCCTCTGGGCTTTACCATTGTGTTCTGTATGGCGGCGTCCCTGGTGTCGGCGGTGACCATCGTTCCGCTGTGCTACGTCATGTACAGGCCGAGGGAGAAGGAAAAAGCACCGCTTTCCGGGGCCATTACGGCTATGCAGAGCGGATACAGGAAGATCATGAAGATACTGCTTCCCAGAAAATGGCTGGTTATCCTGACCTCCGTCGCGCTCCTGGCGGGATCCGTGTTTCTTGCGACGCAGCTTCGCACGGAGCTGATGCCCGCCGCAGATCAGGGGATCGTCAGCATCAATGTGGAGACCAGGCCCGGCCTGCGGGCGGAAGAGGTTGACGCCATCCTCTCCCGCGTGGAGGATGTGGTGGCGAAGGATGAAAACGTGGAGTCCTATCTGCTCTCCTACGGAGCCAGCGGGCTGAGCGTGTCCGTGGGAGGAAGCGGGTCAGGCGCGACGCTTACGGCCTATCTGTCCGGCGACCGCTCTCTCGATACGGATGAGGTCATACGGCAGTGGCGCCCGGTCATGAACCAGATCCCGGACTGCAGCATTACGCTGGAAGCGTACAGCATGATGGGAAGCATGGTCAATGATACGGACGGTTTTGAGGTGATCCTGGCGGGTACCGATTATAATGAGCTCAAGGCCGTCGTAGACGAGATGGCGGACGCGCTTTCGCAGCGGCAGGAGGTTTTCCGGGTCCATTCGACGCTGGAAAACGCGGCTCCTCTGGTCCGGGTCCGGCTGGATCCGGTTTCTGCGGCGGCGGAAGGGCTTTCTCCGGTGCAGGTGGCAGGAATGGTAAATATGATGCTTCAGGGCGTGGAGGCTACGACGCTGGAGGTCGACGGACGCGATGTGAGCGTTATGGTCGAGTACCCGGAAGGGGAATACGACACTCTGGATCAGCTGAAGGGCATTATGATCCCGACCGCGTCCGGGACCTCCGTGGCCCTTACGGATATTGCCGATATTGAATATCAGGACAGTCCCCAGAGCATCCGGAGGTACAACAAGCAATATCAGGCAACCATTACCGCAGATTATACGGAATATGTGAATACCCGCGACGAGAGGGAGATGGACCGGGTCAGCGAGCTTCTTCTGGACGAGGTCATCCGCCCGAGGATGGGAAGGGAAATGAGCACGGTGACCAACACGGTGACCGAAACGATGTATGAGGAGCTGGGAAGCCTTTTCCAGGCGATCCTGATCGCCACGTTCCTGGTATTCGTCGTGATGGCCGCGCAGTTCGAGTCCCCCAAGTTTTCTTTGATGGTCATGACCACGATCCCGTTTGGCCTGATCGGATCGTTTACGCTTCTGTATCTGACTGACGTGACGCTGAGTATGCCGTCCATGCTGGGATTTATGATGCTGGTGGGAACGGCGGTCAACAACGGGATCCTTTATGTGGATACGGTCAACCAGTACCGCAGGGACAAAGGGATGGATCTGGAGACGGCGCTGGTGGAGGCCGGAACCACCAGGCTCCGCCCGATCCTGATGACGACATTGACGACCGTGGTGGCTATGATCCCCATGTGTATGGCCTACGGCGATGCGGGAGAGATGCTTCAGGGGCTGGCCCTGGTAGACGTGGGCGGACTGATCGTGTCCACGCTCCTGGCGCTTCTGATGCTGCCTGCCTATTATTCTGTCATGGACGGGATCCGCGGGCTGGCCATGCCGGAGCTGGAATGATAACGCCGGCGGACGGAATCCGCGGGCTGGCCATATCGGAGCTGAAATAACACCGCCGGCGGACGGGATCCGCGGGAAAGAAATAAAAGGAGGAGAGCGGACATGAAAAAGAATCTGAAAATACGCACAGGCGCGGTACGGGGCCGCGTGAGATTCGGCGCGCTGCTTCTGATGGCCTTTGCCGCGGCCCTGGGAAACGTCTTTGCCGCGGCGGCGGAAAGCCCGGAGTTTGCCAGAACGGAGGAAGAATGGGCAAGGCTGCGTGACAATGTGCTGGAATATGAGGAGATCGAAGACCTGATCGCCGAATACAATGTGACGGTACAGAACAACAACGAGGACTGGAAAAAGGCGGATTCCGGGAAGACGGCCCAGGACTACGTAAATCAGGCCAGGGACGCGGTGGACGATATGTATGACGCCGCCGCCAACGCGGCAACGGATATCGAGATGATCACCGGAAATTACAATGCCAGGGTCCAGGAAAACGCCATTCAGAATACCATTGACGCGGCGGAGGACAGCCTTACCAAAAAATGGGAGTATACAAAAATCGAGAAGTCGCTGGCCGCGGAGGCGCAGAAAGCGATGAATACATATTATCAGCTCCAGTACCAGATAACCGCCGCCCAGAAGAACCGGGAGCTTGCCCAGGCGCTGCTTGCCCAGACGGAGCGGCAGCAGGGGATCGGAACGGCGACGGTCTCCGATACCCTGACGGCGAGGCAGAACGTTCAGAATGCGGACGCGCAGATCCTGGGACTTCAGAACCAGCAGGAGAGCACGAGACGGCGGCTGATCGTGATGCTGGGCTGGGATCAGGACGCGGTCCCGGAGATCCGCTCCATGCCCGCGCCGGATCTCTCCCGGATCGGGACAATGGATCCGGCGGCCGATCTGGAAACCGCGTATGCCAATGACTATACGCTGATGGCGGATCAGCGCCGGCTGGAAAACTCCGTTACGGAGAGCGGAAAGCAGACCAACGGAGCCAATGTGGAAAACGACAGGCAGCAGATCGCCGTGGCACTGAATACGGCCTATCAGTCCGTCCTTCAGGCAAAGGCATCTTATGATCAGTCGGTTATGGAGCTGGAGGTATCCCGCAGAAGCTGCAATTCCGCCAGAGCGAAGCAGCAGGCGGGGACCGGAACGGCGATCGAGACGCTTCAGGCGGAAACCTCTCTGACCGGAGCGGAATGTACCGTTAAGATCCAGGAGCTTGCGCTGTTCCAGGCGATGGAAGACTATGACTGGGTAACAAAGGGAGTACGCTGATGAGACGGTTCGGAGACAGGCTTCAAAAGCCGGAACGGAAGAGAAAAGCGGTGCGGACGGCGCAGAGACTTCTGACAGTCTTTGCCGTGTCCGCGGTTCTGCAGGCAGCGCTTTCCGGGGGCGGGAGCGGCGCCAGGACCGGGGTGCGCCTGTTCGGGGACGGATCCGGCCTCTGCGCCGGGATCACCGCTTTCGGGGCGGAGAAACCGGAGGACATGGACGAGGAGGACTGGTCCAGGCTTCAGGATAATGTCCTGGAATACGATGAGATCTCCGATCTGGTGAAATATTATAACCCCGTTTACCGCCAGGCTTCAGGCCGTCTGGAGCAGAATACGGGGCTTCTGAAGGAGACGGCGGGACAGCTCCATGACGCCGCCGAGCAGGCGTCGGGCCAGGCGGAGCTGGCTGCGGATTTCGGCGATGTCTATACAAAAATGACGATGCAGGCGCTGGCCCAGACGGAAAGAAGGACGGCGGCCAGCCTGAACCGGGCTGCGGAAAATGCGGACACAATGTCGGCCGGGTCCCTCCGGTATGCCAGGCTGCAGCTGGAGAACGCCGTGTGCCAGATGGTGATCGCTTATCAGAGGACCCTTGCGGCTCAGGAGATGGCAGACGCTGCCGTGGAGCTGACGCAGGCCGCGTATGAGTCGGCGCAGACGCAGTATTCGGTCGGACTTGCGTCGGCTGCCGATGTGGATTCCGCGCAGACGGCGCTCACATCTGCCCGGAACCAGAAAGAGAGTCTGGAAAACGGTCTGGAGACGCTCCGCCAGAATATCGGGCTGATGACCGGATGGAGCTATGATGCCTCTTTTGAGATCGGAGTCCTTCCGGCTCCGGACAGGGCCCGGATCGATACCATGGATCCCTCCGTGGACATCGACAGGGCGGTGACGGCCAGCCACCAGATCGAGATGGAGGAAGAAACCTCCGGAAAAGGGACTGTCAATCGGGAACGAAAATTCCGGAATATAGAAGAACTGACGAACGAACTGACGATCCAGCTGGACAGTCTTTATCAGACGGTGCTCGAGTGCCGGACGTCGGCGGATGCCGCCGATACGGCGCTGGCTGCCGCGCGGCTGGAATGGGAGGGGAGCACACGCCGATACCGCCTGGGAATGATCGGACGGCTGGAATATCTTCAGGCGCAGATGACGTATCTGCAGCAGGAATCCGCGGCCCGGACGGCGACAATGGACCTGTTCCAGGCGATAGAGGATTATGAATGGGCGCTGAAGGGGGTGACGGGCTCCGGAAAATAGAGGCCCGGACGAGACGCCGGACGCCTCCGGCAAAAAGTGAAAAGAGGCGATGAATGATATTGACATTTCAAACAGATTGTTCTAAAATTGTTACTAGTTTCAAATTCTGCAAGGGATGTAAGGAGGATTGGGTATGAAGCAGATAAAAAGGCGGATCGCGCTTCTTTTGTCATGCGTAATGGTAGTTTTGTCAACTGTGCCGGCCTATGCTGCATGGGTTCAGGACGAAAACAGCAACTGGCACTACTATCTTGGCGAGGAGGAGGAGGATCCGGTTGTCGGCGCCTGGCTTTTTGACACGAAGGACGTCAGCTGGTACTATTTCGATGATGACGGGATAATGGTTTCCGGAAAGACGCTGCAGCTCGACGGGACGGCGTATACATTCAGTGACTCGGGCAAGCTGACCAGTCCGAAGGAGCCTCAGAGCGGCGAGATCGTTGTTACGTCGCATTGGCGCCGTGAGGAAAACGGTGACTTTGTCTATTTTGACGATCGTGGACACCAGGTCTTCGGAGACTGGGTCGAGGATGCGGGCAAGTGGTACTATCTGCAGGAAGACGGCAAGATGGCCAGCAATGGGAAACTGACGATTGACGGGACGGAGTATACCTTCGCCGAAGACGGAGCCCTGCTTGCCCCGGCGGAACCTGTGCTCAAGGGCTGGCAGAAGACAGACGAGGGCTGGTACTATTATGATGCGTCCGGCAAGATGGTGACGGATGAATGGATCCAGAGTGGGGACGCCTGGTTCTATCTGGGCGCGGACGGCCTGATGTACGCTGACAAGCTCTTTACATATCAGGACGATCTCTACTATGTGGATGAGAGCGGTGCGCGGTTTTCCGGATGGCGTTTGTATGAGGATAAGTATTATTTTTTCAGAGCAGACGGCAGAGCGGTTCGCGGCGGATGGAAAGATGTCGCCGATGGCCACTGGCACTTTGAGGAGGACTGCACTCTGAGCGTGAATGCCTGGATCCCGGACGAGGGAGGTCTCCGCTATGTGGACGGAGAAGGACGGATCCTTAAGGATACCATTGCGAATAAGGACGGCGGCCAGGCATATATAAATGCCGAAGGTTATTTCGACGAGACATTCAGCGGAACAAAGAATGTGGGCGGAATCACATATACCATTAAAAACGGTATGGTGGATGAGAGCGTGGAGCCGTCTATCGCGACTCCGGCGAATGCGAGCAGCGTAGAGAGTATGCTTAAGACCCTGGATCAGCTGAACCAGGACGGCGGCGATAATGCTTTCAGAGCAGAAGTCGCGGATGCCCTGTCCGAGGGTGCAAGGCAGCAGAAGAACTTACTGGATGAGGAGACGCTTCGCGAGATGGAGCGCGTTCTCGCCACTGCGTACGGGATTTCGATAGCGCAGGAGATAACCATGCTGGATGATACTGCCGTAACGGTGGTAGGCCTCATCCTGGCCTCCGGCTTTAAGAACGGGGACAATATGGATGATTACAGACTGGTAGTGGATCAGGCGACTCCGGCAACGGCTGACAAGGTCGTTCTGGATATAAAGCTGCTGGTCAACGGCGAAGAGTCCGATCTGGAGGCTCCGGTGTGGGTTGACATTGATCCGCCGGCTGTTTTCGTGGAGTCCTATGATACGTCTAAGTATACATATAAGATTGTTCACACTCATAACGGCACGGAGACCACCCTGCCTGCAATCAATACGCATTGGATAGTGGATGAACAGACCGGAGATCTGGACTGGGTATCCTTCAAGACGGATTCTTTCAGTGAATTTACTCTGGTTGCTACTCCGAAGTCTTCCGGCGGCGGATCCGGCGGCGGGAGCTATAGCGGCTCCGGTTCCGGAAGCACCGCAGCCACAGGAAAATGGGTACAGGCGGCTGACGGCATCCGCTGGTGGTATCAGAACGCCGACGGAACATGGCCGGCCAGCGAATGGGCGCAGCTGAGCTGGAACGGCAGGACCGACTGGTATTACTTTGACGCGGAGGGTTATATGGTGACCGGATGGCTCACGGACGGCGGTTATCGCTATTATCTGCATCCGGTTTCCGACGGAACGCAGGGCCATATGTATACCGGATGGAATCTGGTCGACGGGAAGTATTACTATTTCCGTGAAGCTTCGGGCGGCCCGCAGGGTTCCCTGCTTGTGAGCGGAACGACTCCCGACGGTTATCAGGTAGATGCAAACGGAGTCTGGATCCAGTAACACACACGGATCGAAGGATTTTTAACATCAGAGCAGTCTGGTGAAAACGGGGACTGCGGGAGGAAGGAGCTGAGAGCTCCGCCCTCCCGCGGTCTTTTTGTTTATGGCTTCCCCAGAAGCAGATCCAGGAGGAAAAACCGGATCTCCGTGCGGGAGTCCTTTAATTCTTCGCAGTCGTCTTCGCCCACCAGCTCCTCAAGCTCCCGGAGGGAGGATTCGGGAACAACGGTATGGGTGGCGTCCACAAAGCAGAGCCTGGGATAGATCAGGCACCACCAGTTCCGGCCACGGCCCTCGCCGAGTGTGACGCGCACGGTGTCGTAGGTCCCGGCGGGAAACACCAGATTGCCGTATGCCTTGGAGGGAAAGACGTCTTTGGCGATCTCGATCCGGGCGCCGTAGGATACGCCGCAGGAAGCCATATAGGATTCGGCCAGGGATTCCCATTCGCTGCTGTGCGAGGCGATACAGCTGCAGAGAGAGGCTTTGTCCTGCCCGGCCCCGGCGCTTTCGGCAATGGCGTCAAGGAGAAGATCCCGGACCTGGAGTTTGATCTTCTGGTCGGCGGCAGAATTGCTGTTTGCCAGAAGAT
>CANRGP010000043.1 GCA_947630085.1 uncultured Lachnospiraceae bacterium | reverse complement strand
CGGGATACGGGAAGGCTGCAACGTCCTTGCGGGAGGCGGCCTGATCGGGATCGTCACGGACGTAGGGGCGCACTATGCCACGGTGCGCTCGATCATCGACGATTCCAGCCGGGTGAGCGCGATGGCCCTTCAGTCGGGAGATACCTGCATCGTCAGCGGCGACCTGACTCTCTTTAAGGAGGGGCGTCTTTCTCTTTCCCATATCCAGCAGGGGGCGGATGTAAAAGACGGAGACCGGATCGTCACCTCCAATATCAGCTCCTCTTATCTGCCCGGTATCCTGATCGGCTACGCCAAGGACATTACCCTTGACAATAACCAGATCACCAGCTCAGGCTATCTGGTTCCGGCGGCGGAATTCAAGAATCTCCGTGAGGTTCTCATCATTACGGAAATCAAACAGACAGGCGACGCGGAGGTGGAATGAGATGAGGCGCGTTTTGGTGAATCTTGTTTTTATTCTTGCCGCGTTTATCATTCAGAACAGCGTCTTTCCCCTGATCCCTTTTCTGTCGGCGACTCCCAATCTGCTTCTGATCCTCACCTTTTCTTTCGGATTCATCGGAGGCAGACGCGCCGGTATGCTGTACGGCCTCCTCGCAGGGATCCTTCTGGATCTGTTTTACAGCGGCCCGTTCGGCTTTTATACGCTGTTCTACGTTTATGCCGGTTACCTGAACGGGATCTGCCCCGAATACTTCTACGAGGACTATATTACGATTCCTCTGATCCTTTGCGTCGTCAATGAACTGGCGTACAATCTTTATGTATATATCTTCGGTTTCCTGATCCGGGGAAGGCTGGATATTCTCTACTATCTGCGGGAGCTGATGATCCCGGAAACGATCTTCACCGTGGTGACGACCCTGTTTTTATACCGTCTGATCCTGTACGTGAACCGGAAGCTGAAACAATATGAAAGCGGGAGGGATACCACCCTTGTTTAAGGATATTCTGGAAATTGTCTATGAAATGGTGAAACGTCTGGTCACATCCAGGCTTTTTATGCTGTTCTTAATTTTTACAGGTCTTTTTTCCTTCCTCGCCGCCAAGCTTTTCCGTCTTCAGATCGTAGACGGAGAAAAATATCTGAACGATTATGTGACAAAAACCTACCAGACCGTTTACACGCCGGGGACCCGCGGCAATATATTTGACGCCGACGGCAATCTTCTGGCCTACAACGAGCTGGCCTACTCCGTAACTCTGCGGGACACGGGCGCATACCGGAACAATCAGGCCATGAACCGTATGCTCTATCAGCTGGTGCGGATCCTGGACAGCCATGGGGAGACCGTGGAACCGAAGCTGGAGATCGGATTGGATGCGGAAGGGAACCTGGTCTATACCTGTTCCTCTGAAGCTGCCAGGAAGCGCTTTCTCCGCGACTATTACGGGCTGACCTCCGTAGAAAAGCTGGACGACGCGGCCGGAAAATATCCGTCCAACATAACGGCGGAGGAATTGTTTGAACAGCTGAAATCCTCTTCCCGTTATGACCTGAACAGCCTGAAGGACGAAAAGGGAAATCCGATCATCCTGACCGACAGGGAGGCTCTTCAGATCGCCCATATCCGATATGCCCTTTCTCTGATCTCCTTCCGCAAATATGAGATCATCAATGTTGCCTCCGACATCTCTCAGGAGACGGTTGCCGACATTTCCGAACATATGGCGGATATGGACGGAGTGGATATCGCTGAATCGACCATTCGTGTTTACAACGACGCGGTCTATTTTGCTCCCATTATCGGCTACACCGGGAAGGCGCAGACCGAACAGCTCGATCAGCTGCGCCAGCAGGATCCCTATTACGACGCCAATGATCTGGTAGGCAGGACAGGCATTGAGGCGTCCATGGAGTCGGTGCTTCACGGGAAAAAGGGCGTCACCGATATGTATGTGGACAGTTACGGACAGATCCTCCAGGTTGACGATTCCACCGAGGCGCAGGCGGGAAACGACATTTATCTGACCATACACGGCGATCTGCAGAAGGGGATCTATCATCTTCTGGAGCAGCAGCTCGCGGGAGTCCTGGTTTCCCACCTCGTCAACCGCGACGTTACCGAAGAGGAGAACCGCGACTCCAGTAAGATCAAGATCCCCATTAAGGATGCCTACTACCAGCTGATCAATAACAATGTCCTTTCTCTCAGCCATATGCAGTCGGAGGAGGCCGGGGAGATAGAAAAACAGATATACAGCAAATTCACAGCCTCCCGCGACCGCATCCTTGAGGAGATCCGGCGGCAGCTGGACGATCCCGAAGCCCCGGCCGTTTCGGAGCTTCCCGACGATATGCGCTCCTATATGAATTTCATTTACTCCTACCTTTCCGGCGATACGGTAGGGATCATAGTGAGGGACAGGATCGGGAGCGAAAACGAGACAGTCGCCGCGTGGAACGAAGGAAGCATCAGCCTGAGAGAAGTGCTGTATACGGGGATCTCCGAAAACTGGGTGGATACCACAAAGCTGGAATCAGAAAACAAGTATTCCAGTGCCGACGCCAGCTTCAGCCTGCTGGAGGATTATATCATAGATTCCCTGATGGACGATTTGAGCTTTACCAAGCGGGTGTTCCGCTATCTGGTGGATCAGGATACGGTTACCGGTCCGGAGCTGTGCCTTGCGCTCTATTCGCAGGGCGTGCTGGAGTATGACGAAGAGCAGATCCGCCTCCTCAGTACGAACGGATCCGATTATGCCTTTGATTTTATCGTGGACAAGATCACCAATCTGGAGATCACACCCGCCCAGCTGGCCCTGGACCCCTGCACGGCCGGATGTACGGTGACGGATATAAACACCGGGAAAGTGCTCGCAGTGGTCACATATCCCAGTTACGACAATAACCGGATGAGCGGAAGCGTAGACGCCGCGTACTTCAATCAGCTGAATAACGACCTCTCCAGGCCGTTCTACAACAACGCCACACAGGCACTGAAGGCTCCGGGATCGACTTTTAAGCCGATCACGGCCATTGCGGCTCTGGAGGAAGGTGTCGTTTCCATTGAGGAAGAGATCGAGTGTACCGGCCGCTACACAGAAGTCACCAATCCGATCCGCTGCTGGATCTATCCGGGCCAGCACGGAAAGCTGACGATCACCGAAGGGATCCAGGAATCCTGCAACTATTTCTTCGCGGAGCTTGCCCACAGGCTCTCAACCGATGAGAACGGCGTTTATTCCACGGACACCGGTCTGAAGATCATCCGGGAATATGCCGCCATGTTCGGTCTGGACCACACATCCGGGATCGAGATCGAAGAGAATTCCCCCAGCCTGTCGGACATGGATCCGGAGCGTTCCGCAATGGGCCAGGGAACCCATGCCTATACAAACGTCCAGCTTTCGCGCTATGTGACCGCTCTGGCCAACCGCGGGAACGTATTTGAGCTGAGTCTTATCGACAGGATCACGACTCCCGACGGCACCGTTGTGGAAAACAATGTCCCGGAGATATCCAACCGCATCCAGGTGGCGGAATCCACCTGGGATACCGTTCAGCAGGGCATGAGAAACGTTATCGCGCTTGGCTCTGTCCGAAGCATTTTCCGCGATCTCGAGATCAACATCGCGGGGAAAACCGGAACGGCTCAGGAGAACTCCCGGGGAAATCATGCGTTCTTTATTTCCTACGGTCCCTATGAGGACCCGGAGATCAGCGTGACCGTTAATATCCCGTACGGATACAGCTCCTCGGAAGCGGCCGCCGTGGCAAAGAACGTTTACCGCCTGTATTACGGCTATACCGATCTGGATTACATTATGAATACGGGAGCCCTGAAAGCGACCGATATCATTGTAGGTGATTAAAAAAAGGACGGAAGGTGGAGAAAATGAAAAACAGCGTTGTCATCAAAAGCAATCGATCCGGAATGACCGTGATCCTGGATCCGGAAATTCCCTTTGAGCAGATCCTGACGGATATCGCCTCCAAATTCGGAGAGACAGCCAGGTTCTGGGGATCCGTACAGATGACGCTGACCCTGGCGGGCCGGCCCCTGACACCGGAAGAAGAATTTCAGATCATAAATACCATTACCCAGAATTCGGAGATTGAGATCCTTTGCCTGCTCGATCAGGACCTGAACCGCACCAGGAGATGCGAAAAAGCACTCAACGAAAAGCTGATGGAGCTTTCCGCCGCCACCGGCCAGTTCTGCCGCGGCGATCTGAAGGATGGCGACAGCCTGGAGTCCGAGACAAGCGTCGTGGTCCTGGGCAATGTAGAAAAAGGAGCGAGGGTGGTTTCCAAAGGAAATATCGTGGTGATCGGCGACCTGCGCGGTATGGCCCACGCCGGGATTTCCGGAAACGAGGATACGGTGGTGGTGGCCGTGGAGATGGCCCCGACCTCCCTCAAAATCGCCGATTATTCCGCCGCCTGTTCCGAAAAAGGGAAACGTTTGGCCAGAGGGGCCGCAATAGCCCGTGTCGAAGACGGACAGATTATGGTCAAAAGTATGAAAAAGGGATTTTTCGGTTCCTAAATTATGAAATAGTACTGGAAATCTTTTCAAAGATAATGTAGAATAGGTATGCTAGGCATTTGTTTTCAGGAGGGATGAAGCATGAGTGAAGTCATCGTTGTTACCTCCGGAAAAGGCGGGGTGGGAAAAACCACGACTTCTGCCAACATTGGGACAGGCCTGGCTATGCTCGGAAAGCGCACGGTCATGATCGACACCGATATCGGCCTGCGCAATCTGGACGTGGTCATGGGGCTTGAAAACCGGATCGTCTACAATCTGGTAGACGTGGTAGAAGGCAACTGCAGAATGAAGCAGGCCCTGATTAGAGACAAGAGATATCCGAACCTGTATCTGCTCCCTTCGGCACAAACCAGGGACAAGACCTCGGTCAATCCCGGACAGATGATAAAGCTGATCGAAGAGCTGCAGAACGATTTCGATTATATACTGCTTGATTGTCCTGCCGGCATCGAACAGGGATTTAAGAACGCAGTGGCGGGCGCCGACAGAGCCCTTGTCGTGACTACGCCGGAGGTATCCGCGATCCGCGACGCGGATCGGATCATCGGGCTCCTGGAACAGTACGATCTGTCAAGCCTCCATCTTATCGTTAACCGCGTGCGTCAGGATATGGTCCGCAGAGGCGATATGATGTCGGTAGACGATGTGATGGATATTCTGGCCGCTCCGCTGATCGGCGTGATCCCCGACGATGAGGCGATCGTCATTTCCACCAACCAGGGAGAGCCCCTGGCGGGAACCAACACGCCTTCGGGACAGGCATATCTGGATATTTGCAGACGCCTGTTGGGAGAGGATGTCCCCCTGTCGCTTCCCAATGTATCCTATGGCCTTTTGAGCCGCCTCGCCGGCTTATTAAGACGGGCGTAGGAGGGGAGCGGTATGGATCGGAGAATTCTGATTTCGCGGAGACGCTCGGGAGAGATTGCCAGACGGCGTCTCAAGATCCTTCTGACCACGGATAAGACAGGAGTTCCTCCGGAAACTCTGGAAATGCTTAAGAGAGATCTCTGCAGCGTGGTATCCAGATATATGGACATCGAACCCTCACGGATCGAGATATGCGTTCGCCCCGTACCGCACGAGCCGGATGATGCCGCGGCCCTGCCGTCTCTTTGTACCGTAATACCCATAAAGGGCACCATAGTTAAGGGGACTTTTTGATATGCTGCTTGAGTATCATTTCAAAAAATACAACTTCCGTCTGCTCCTTGATATGCTCGCTCTAAGCGTGATCGGGCTGATGGCCATCTGGAGCGCTACAGGCCAGAGCAGGAGCACACTGAATAAACAGATAATGGGAATTGTACTTGGTCTGGTGATCGCCCTGGTGTTATCCGTTATCGATTACCATTGGATCCTGTCGTTCCACTTCCTGATATACTTTGCCTGTATCGGTTTTCTTGCGGCGGTCCTTCTGTTCGGACGCAGCCGCGGGATCTCCACCCGGTGGCTGGAACTGCCCGTCATCGGTCAGATACAGCCCGCGGAATTCGTTAAGATCGGTATGATCCTGTTCTTTTCCTGGTATTTTCAGCGATACCAGGAAAAGATAAACAGGGTGACGGTGATCGGAGCGGCTCTGCTGCTTTATGCGCTGCCGGCCCTGCTGATATACATTCAGCCCAATCTTTCCACCCTGATCGTGCTGACCATCATTATAGCGGCTATCGTTTTTTCCGCGGGGATCAGCTACAAATGGGTTTTGGGCGTCCTTGCCGTGGCGGTTCCGGGAGTAGCGCTTTTGCTCTACCTGCTTCAGAGCGGGTCGATCCCATTCCTCCAGGGGTATCAGGCCAACCGCATCCTGGCATGGATCGATCCGGCCAAATATTCCGATACCTTCTACCAGCAGGAGAATTCCATCATGGCGATAGGCTCCGGTCAGCTCTGGGGAAAAGGATGGAACAACACAGGGATCCTTTCGGTAAAGACCGGCAATTTTCTGGTAGAAGAGCAGAACGATTTTATTTTCGCGATCATCGGAGAAGAATTCGGCTTTGTCGGCGGTATGCTGGTCATCGCCCTGTACCTGATCCTGATCTATGAATGTCTGATCATGGCCATGCGGGCCTCTGACCTGGCCGGGCGCATGATCTGTGTCGGTATGGCGACTCTGGTGGGGTTCCAGGGCTTTGCCAATATCGCGGTGGCGACAGCCGTCTTTCCCAACACGGGACTTCCGCTGCCGTTTATCAGTTCGGGAGTCAGTTCGCTCCTGAGCCTTTTTATCGGAATGGGTGTAGTTCTCAACGTAGGTTTGCAGCGCAGGTTTAAAAACGAATGAAGGAGGAGCGTACATGAATGTAGGGCTGATCGCGCATGATTCCAAGAAAAAACTGATGCAGAACTTCTGTATTGCCTATCGCGGCATACTGAGCAAAAACACGCTTTACGCCACCGGAACGACCGGCAGGCTGATCGAAGAAGTGACCAATCTGAACGTCCACAAATATCTGGCCGGACATCTGGGCGGAGCGGAGCAGATGTGTACCGATATTGAACAGGATCAGCTCGATCTTGTGATCTTTTTCAGAGAACCCGTATCTCCCAAACGCAACGATCCGGACGAGAGCCGGATCATCCGGATGTGCGACCTTCACAATATCCCGGTAGCCACAAATCTGGCAACCGGCGAGCTGCTGGTGAAAGCGCTGGAGCGCGGCGATCTGGAGTGGCGTGAAATGTACAAATAAGGAGATGCTTATGACAGCAGCGCACTTTTCCCGGATAGATCCGAGACGACTGCCTGCAGGATTGACCTGCGTCACGGTCGCGGCGGCGCTGTCCGCCTGTTCCGTGTTTGGGGGGATTGGGGGAGAAAAGCTGGAATCCCCATATTCCGTTCGCGAGAACACCGTTTCGCCCGGCATGATCCTGGAGGCCGAAGCAGATGCGGCCGGCGAGGATTTCAGCCGCCTTCTGGCTTCCGATCTCTGTGTCCTTTCGGATGAATCCTCTTTTTCGGCGGATGAGCTTGATGCGGAAGCGGGAGCCATATTCGATCTGGGCAATGAGAAGGTCCTCTACAGCAAGAACGCGTTTGAAAAGCTGTATCCCGCCAGCATAACCAAGGTAATGACGGCGATCATCGCCATCAAATACGGCAATCTTTCCGACTCGGTGACGGTAACGGAGGATTCCGTGATCACGGAGTCCGGCGCCTCTCTGTGCGGGATCCGGCCGGGAGATACGCTGACGCTTGAACAGCTTCTCTACGGGCTGATGCTTCCGTCGGGAAACGATGCGGGAGCCGCCATCGCGATACATATGTCAGGCAGCATAGATGCTTTTGCACAGCGGATGAACGAGGAGGCAAGGGCCATAGGAGCCACGTCGACGCATTTCGTTAATCCTCACGGACTGACGGATGAGGAGCATTATACGACGGCGTATGATCTCTATCTGATTTTTAACGAAGCCCTCAAGCTTCCCGAATTCAGGCGAGTGACACAGACGCTTTCCTATGAAGCGGATTATACCAACGCGGCCGGCGAGCCGGTCCACACCACCTGGGAGGGCGGAAACTGGTATATGACGGGGCGCAGGGACGAGCCGGAGGGCGTTACCGTTTTCTCCGGGAAAACCGGAACAACACAGGCGGCCGGATATTGCCTGATCATAGCCTCACAGGATGAAAAGGGGGATGAATACATCTCCGTCGTGCTGAAAGCATCCAGCCGTGACAACCTCTACGCCAACATGACAAAGTTGATTTCAAAGATTGTCAATTAGTGATTGCCTTTTATATGGATTTATACTATAATTAAATTGAAAATGATTCTTTTTTTATACAAAACCAATGAACTCAAGGAGGACAAGAAGTATGGTTCAGATCATTGCAGGCGATAAGGGAAAGGGGAAAACAAAATATCTGCTGGATAAGGCCAACGCGGCGATCAAGGATGCGGCAGGTTCCGTTGTATATCTGGATAAGAGCTCGAAGCATATGTATGAACTGAATAATAAGATCCGTCTTATCAATGTGAAGGGATTCGATATCAATGACAGTTCAGGCTTCCTGGGCTTTATATGCGGGATCCTTTCCCAGGATCATGACCTGGAAACGATGTTTTTGGACAGCTTTCTGAAGCTGGCCTGCCTGGAGGGCCAGGATATTTCGGACACCGTAGCGGCGCTTGACAGGATCGGAGAGAAATTCAATGTGACATTTGTCCTGAGCGTCTCCATGGATGCGGATGCAATGCCGGAAAGCGTCAGAGAAAAGGTGATCATTTCCCTGTAGCATACGCAAGATTTCAGAGCCTGCTTACCCGGCAGGCTCTTTTTGGGTCATATCCGACTTGCGTTTTCACAGAAGAGCCCGTATAATATCTGCTGGAGGAGAGATACGTCTATGGCGAAGAAAAAGAAGCAGAAGATAATCAAATACCGCCGTCCGCTCCGGATCAATATCGGTATGCTGATCTTTGCGTTTATTTTTTTCTATATGGCTTTCTACATCTACCAGTATATGAGCCGTGAAAAGGTACAGCCTTATGAGGTTACGGAGGGCTCCATCGTAAAAGACCAGAACTTTACCGGCATCGTGCTGCGAAACGAAACTACGGAATATGCCCAGCAAAGCGGTTATATCAACTACTACATCCGCGAAGGCAAACGGGCGTCCGCCGGGACGGACGTGTATTCCATCGATGAGACCGGAGACTTTGCCCATGCTCTTGAAGAAAATCAGCAGACGCAGAATCTGCTGTCCGATCAGGATCTGGAAAATGTCCGGAAGACGCTGTCCGGTTTCGGATTATCCTATTCCGATATGGAATTCAGCCGGGTCTATGATGCAAAGTATTCCCTTGATTCCATGGTGATGGAATATGCCAATTTTAATTCGCAGAACACTCAGGAAGCATTGGCGGCGGAGATGGGCTCCACCTTTTCCATGGTAAAGGCTCCCGTCAGCGGCGTCATTTCCTATTCGATCGATCAGTTCGAGGGGTTGGATTCCACGGGCATCTCAGCCGACATATTCGACAGGAGCCAGTATACAAGGTCGATCACAAAGGCCGGCAATCTGATCGAAAAGGGCACTCCTGTCTACAAGATCATCACAGACGATCACTGGTCGCTGATCTTTCCCATGACAAAGGATAATGTGGAAGAACTGGGAAGCGAGACAAGCCTTACGGTGCGGTTCCCGGGACACGATCTCACGGCGGTCGGAGATTTCTCCGTTATCACCGGGACGGACGGAGAGTCTTACGGAAAACTTGATTTTTCCAAATATATGATACAGTTTGTCTCGGACCGCTATCTGGATTTTCAGGTGGTCGTAGACGTCGAGCAGGGCCTGAAGATCCCCGTGAGCGCGGTGACCTCCAAAAGCTTTTATCTGGTTCCTCTGGAATACCTCACCACAGGAGGAAACAGCGACCAGGAGGGCTTCAATAAAGAGGTGTATACGGAGCAGGGGACCTCCGTCGTGTTTGTCCCGGCAAACATCTATTACTCCACCGACGAATACTATTACATCGACTGCGATCCGGAAGAGGAGATCCATGCCGGCGATTATCTGGTAAAACCGGATTCGTCGGAACGCTATCAGGTGGGGCAGACCGCGTCGCTACAGGGAGTCTACAATATCAACCGCGGCTATTCCGTATTTCGCCAGATCGAGATCCTGGCGGAAAGCAGTGAATTTTATACCGTCAAAAAGGGGACGCCTTACGGTCTGAGCGTGTACGACCATATTGTGCTGGATGCTTCCGCCATTGAAGGCGATGGAGAACTTATTTATCAATAGAAAGGAAAACAGATTATGGTAAAGGAACAGTATAATAAGATCCGGGAACGGATCGAAGCGGCCTGCCGCCGTGTCGGACGGGACCCCTCCGAGGTGACGCTGGTCGCCGTAAGCAAGACGAAGCCGCCGGAAATGCTTCTGGAGGCATACGAAGCCGGGGCCAGAAACTTTGGTGAGAATAAGGTTCAGGAGATTCTGGAAAAGCAGCCGCTTCTTCCCGAGGATATCCGATGGCATATGATCGGCCATCTCCAGACCAATAAAGTCCGCCAGATCGTGGACCGGGTCTGCCTGATCCATTCCGTGGATTCCGTGAAGCTGGCACGGGCAATCGAAAAAGAAGCATCGGCCCGGAACCTGAGCGTTCCCATCCTGTTGGAAGTAAACGTAGCGAGAGAGGAGAGCAAGTTCGGCTTCTTTCTGGAGGAAACGGAAGCCGCTCTCGATGAGATCGCAGCCCTTCCGCATCTCCAGGTACGCGGTCTGATGACCATCGCTCCTTTTGTGGAGAACGCAGAGGAAAACCGGCCAGTTTTTAGAAAATTGTATCAATTTTTTATTGACATGAAACGAAAAAAAGCCGATAATATGAATATAAATGTTCTTTCCATGGGAATGACCGGCGACTTTGAGGTCGCGGTTGAAGAGGGCGCTACCATGGTAAGGGTCGGCACCGGAATCTTCGGTGAACGTTAATAAAGGGAGAATGTGCGATGAGTGTTTTTGGTAAGTTGATGGATAGCATACGTTTGAGTGACAACGAGGACGACGATTACTTCCTGGACGAAGATTACGAGGACGAAAAACCCGCAAGAAAGGGCCTTTTCGGAGGCGGCAAGCGGGACGACGACTATTATGACGACATTGAAGAGGACGAGCCTCCGAAGCCGAGATTTCTCGGAAATGCCGGGCGTTCTTCCAAAGTGGTTCCCATGAAGCAGCGCTCCATGGCCGTTTCCATGGTCCGCCCCACCTCCATGGAAGACTCCAAGGAGATCTGTGATTACCTTCTCGCCGGAAAAGCAGTTATCCTGAATATGGATGGGATTGATACGATGCTGGCCCAGAGGATCATTGATTTTACTTCCGGCGCCACCTATTCCATGAGCGGAAATCTCCAGAAGATTTCCAACAGTATTTTCATTGCGACCCCGGAAACCGTAGAGCTTTCCGGAGATTTCCAGGATCTTCTCAACGGCAGCAACGGCATGAGCATTACGGGGAGCAATTTACGGATCTGACCGGCAGGAGAAATATCCTCCCTTCCGGTTGGCCTGTGACAAATTGAACGCGATTTACGGCACAACTTCAGCAGACACTCCCTCCAAGCGCTATTGGCTGCCTGTCAGTGTCTGCTTTATGTATTTTCTCACTTGCGGCTTTCCTGTGGGGAAGCATCAGAAGGAGGATGCGAATGGTTCAGCGTCTGCCCGTCCGCAGGGACGGAAAAATCATTTACGACATTGTACTGACACAGGATTTCCAGGATCTCGCCCCGGAAATCGCACCGTTTCACCTTGAAAACCGCCGTATCTGCATCGTCAGCGATTCCACCGTTTCGGAGCTGTATCTTGAGCAGATCCGTCTTATCTTAAACGGATGCTGCCGGACTGTGACGGATTTTGTTTTTCCCGCGGGAGAAAAACAGAAGAACCTGGATACGGTGCGGGATCTGTACCGCCATCTGATCGAAAATCAATTTGACCGGAACGATCTTCTGGTGGCTCTCGGCGGAGGAGTGACGGGAGATCTCTGCGGCTATGCGGCTGCCACTTATCTGCGGGGAATTTCTTTTATTCAGATCCCGACGACGCTTCTGGCCCAGGTGGACAGCTCCATCGGAGGAAAAACAGGAGTGGACTTTGACGCGTACAAAAACATGGTGGGAGCTTTCCATATGCCCCGCCTGGTATATACCAATGTGAGCACCCTCAAGACCCTGCCGGAGGAGCAGTACAGCTCCGGTATGGGAGAGATCATAAAGCATGGTCTGATCCGGGATTACGGTTATTTTTGCTGGCTTATGGACAACCGTGACGCGATCGTCCGGCGGGATCCCGAGATTTGTCTGTCCATGATCCGGAGAAGCAGCGAGATCAAGCGGCAGGTCGTAGAGAAGGATCCTACGGAGCAGGGAGAGAGGGCTCTGCTGAATTTCGGCCATACCCTTGGCCACGCCATTGAAAAACATATGAATTTCCAGATGCTCCACGGGCACTGTGTGGGGCTCGGAATGCTTGCTGCCGGACGTATTTCCCTTGAACGGGGATTCATCAGCCGGGAAGATCTGAACAGGATCCGCGAGGCCGTTGCAGCGTTCGGGATGCCCGTGACCATCGGCACAGCGGATGCGGACGCGATCATCCAAAGCAGCAGAAACGACAAGAAGATGGACGGAGGAAAAATCCGCTTTGTCCTCCTTCAGCCCCCGGGAAATGCCGTTATCGACCGAACGGTCACCGAAGACGAGATGCGGGAAGGGCTTTCGGAGATCCTGGAATGAAATGATGACGCGGGATGCTCCCGATTCTGAACCGTGATTTAATAAAGCAGACAAGAGGAATGCTGTATGAATAAAAAAACTGGCCGTATCGGACTCTGTTTCTTAAGCTTTTGCGGGCTGATCGCCCTGGATCAGTGGACCAAGTACCTTTCCGTCATATACCTGAAGGACAAGACGCCCTTTGTGATCCTGAACGGTGTCTTTGAGCTTCGGTATCTGGAGAACACCGGCGCCGCATTCGGGATGCTGAAGGGGCATCATGTGATTTTTTATATCGTCGCCGCCGCTGTGTTCGTTGCCGCAGCCTATGTGATCGTCAGGCTCCCTTCCGAAAAGAAATATCTGCCGCTGATTCTCTGCGCTGTTCTGATCGCGTCCGGGGCAGTCGGAAACGTGATCGACCGGGTCCTGCACCATTATGTGATCGATTTTTTATATTTTAAGCTGATCGACTTTCCGATCTTTAATGTGGCAGACTGTTATGTCACTGTTTCAACCGGCGCGCTGCTTGTACTTTTGCTGTTCGGATTTTATTCCGACGAAGATCTGGAACTTTTGAAGCCCAAAAGGAAGGAGTCAAAAATTTGATTCAGTTTCATCAGGTGAGCGAAGAGCAGGAGAGCGTCCGAATAGACCGATATCTGGCGGATGTATTTCCCAACATTTCCCGGTCCTATCTGCAGAAGCTGCTGAAAGAGGGAAAGGTCCTGGCGGCCGGAAGGGCCGTTAAGGCCAATTATAAGGTTTCTCCGGGAGAAATGATCACCGTCGATATTCCGGAAGCCAGTGAGCCGAAAATCGAGCCTGTGGATATGCCTCTGGATATTCTTTATGAGGATTCGGATATTCTTCTGGTCAATAAGCCGAAGGGAGTGGTGGTACATCCCGCGGCCGGGCACACGGACGATACCCTTGTCAACGGACTGATGCAGCATTGCCAGGGACAGCTCTCCGGGATCAACGGCGTCCTGCGGCCGGGCATCGTCCACCGCATCGACAAGGACACTACGGGGATCCTCATCGTCTGCAAAAACGATGCCGCCCACGCCTGCCTGTCCGAACAGCTGAAGGAACACACTGTCACCCGCCGGTATCAGGCTGTGGTGTGCGGCCGGATCAAGGATGACGAGGGGACCATCGACGCCCCGATCGGGAGACACCCGACGGACAGAAAGAAGATGAGCGTCCATGCCAAACAGAGCAAACGCGCCGTGACTCATTATCGGGTAATTGAACGTTTTGCCCAATATTCATTTATCGAATGTGTCCTCGAGACGGGCAGGACACACCAGATCCGTGTCCATATGAGCTCCATTGGGCATCCTGTTCTGGGAGATCCGCTGTACGGACCCGCGAAGTGTCCCTTCCATCTGCAGGGCCAGACTCTTCACGCCGGGGTTCTCGGCTTTATTCATCCCAGGAGCGGAGAGTACATGGAATTTCATGCGCCTTTGCCGGAATATTTTACACAGCTGTTACTTAAATTAAGAAATACTGCAACATGATCACTTTTCTGGAAGGAGGACTGACTATGAACGGCAATCTGGTTTTTACCATCGGACGGCAATGCGGCAGCCAGGGGCGTGCAATCGGCATGAAGCTGGCGGAGGAGTTGAACATCAAGTGCTACGACAATGAACTTCTCACAGAGGCGGCCAAAAACAGCGGTCTGTGTGAGGAACTGTTCCATGCACATGACGAAAAACCTACCAACAGCTTCCTGTATTCCCTGGTCATGGACACCTACTCACTGGGATATCATACGTCCGCTTATATGGATATGCCCATCAACCACAAGATCTTTCTGGCCCAGTTCGATACAATCAAGAAGCTGGCCGCGGAAGAGTCCTGTGTGATCGTGGGCCGATGCGCGGATTATGCTCTGGCCGACTATCCCAACACGATCCGGATCTTTATTACCGGCAACGAGGACGACCGGATCCGGCATCTGATGGAAATCCACAATGTGAATGAAAACCGCGCCAGGGACATCATGATCCGGACTGACAAAAAACGTGCCAGCTATTACAATTATTATTCCAGCAAAAAATGGGGGGACGCCAAGGGGTATGATCTCTGCATCAACAGCAGCAACACCGGTATCGACGGCGCCGTCCGGCTCATCCGCCAGTTTGCTGAGATCAAGGATTCTTACCGGCAGGCATCGAAGAAAGAGCAATAGGCACCGCTTATTAACTATTCGCGAAAGAACACTTTAACGAATAGTTAGTGGTAAAAAGAGGCATTTTCATGAAACTTCAGCGCTTATACAGTCTGGTCCGCCAGGCTGTAGACGACTATCAGATGATCGGGGAAGGCGACCGGATCGCCGTTGGAATCTCCGGAGGCAAAGACAGCCTGACGCTTCTTTACGCGCTGAACGGGCTTCGCCGGTTTTATCCTGTGAAATTCGATCTATGCGCAATAACCGTAGATCTGGGCTTCGGAGATTTTGATCTGTCCCCGGTCAGAACGCTCTGTGAGCAATTTCTGATCCCGTATACGGTCATTTCCACGGAGATCGGAAAAATTTTGTTTGAGATCCGCAGAGAAACCAATCCCTGTTCCCTTTGCGCCAAGCTGCGCAAGGGAGCTCTCAACAAAGCGGCCCTCGATCTGGGCTGCGGCAAGATTGCCTATGCGCATCACAAAGACGATGTGGTCGAGACCATGTTGTTATCCATGATCTACGAAGGCCGTTTTAACACGTTTGCACCTAAAACCTATCTGGACCGCACGGGACTTACGCTGATCCGTCCCATGATCTATGTGAATGAGGCCGATGTGATCGGATTCAGCCGGAAATACGGACTCCCTGTATGCAAAAATCCGTGTCCGGCTGACGGTTTTACGAAACGAGAATATGTTAAAAATTTAACGAAGCAGATCCGGCAGACTGCTCCCGAAGCCCGAGACCATATGTTCCATGCGATCACGCAAAGCTCCATCGACGGCTGGGAAGCCGCGGGATCACAAAAAGAGGATCCGCCGGACAGGGTTCCGGAATCCCGGATCTGATATAAGGAGAAAATCACAATGGCATCCAATCTTCCATATTATGAACAGAAGGACCGCGAAAACACTCTCCGTCTGCGAAGCATGATCAAAGAGCTTCCGCCCTTCTGCGCGGATTTCTTCCGGGGAATCGAACCCCAGACCTCCTCGCGCACAAGAATTGCTTATGCCTACGATCTCAAAGTTTTTTTTGATTTTCTGCAAAAGGAAAATCCGGTCTTCGGGAAGATGGAACTGCGCGATATTCTCCTCTCCCATCTGGAGATGATCACGGTCAGCGACCTGGAAGAATATATGGAATATCTGAAATATCGATTCAACGATAAAAACCAGGAAGTGGTCAATAAAGAGCGGGGGATCATGCGCAAGCTGGCATCTCTGCGCAGTTTTTATAATTATTTCTACCGGACGGAAAAGATCAAGACCAATCCGGCCGTTCTGGTCCAGCTTCCCAAGCTCCATCAGAAAGAGATCATCCGGTTGGATATCGATGAAGTGGCCCGGCTTCTGGACGAGGTGGAAAGCGGCGATTCTCTCACCGACAAGCAGAGGGCATTCCATCAAAAGACGCAGGTACGCGATCTGGCGCTCCTCACTCTCCTTCTGGGAACAGGGATCCGTGTGTCCGAATGTGTGGGTCTGGATATTAACGATGTGGATTTCCGCAACAGCGGGATCCGTATTCACCGAAAGGGAGGCAAGGAGGTCACCGTCTATTTTGGCGATGAGGTAGAGGAAGCACTTCTTGATTACATGGAGGAGCGAAAACACCTGATCCCCGCCGAGGGGCATGAAAACGCGCTTTTTCTGTCTCTGCAGATGAAACGGATCTCCGTACGCAGTGTGGAAAATCTGGTCAAAAAATATGCCCGGATCGTGACGCCCTTAAAAAAGATCACCCCGCATAAGCTGAGAAGCACATACGGTACCTCTCTCTATCAGGAAACCGGGGACATCTATCTGGTGGCGGATGTGCTCGGCCACTCGGATATCAACACGACAAAGAAGCATTATGCGGCGCAGGATGAAGCCCGCAGACGCAGCGCAAGAGATAAGGTCCGGCTGCGCGAAGAATGATCCCGCAAAGAACGTTCCGATCCGTCTCTCCCCAAAGGGGCTCCGTCAGCGCAGTCCCGCGGAATACATGACCGTCAGATAGCAGCCCGCATGGATCGTGTCTCCCCGCAGCCGGTTCATCTGCTTGAGCCGGTCTACATATTCGTCAAGACTCATGCCCAGATCGGGCGCATATTCCTCCGCAATATTCCACAGGGTGTCTCCTTCGTGGATCCGGATACTCGTATAATATACGGCGGGCGCGCCGTCAGAATGAACCGCCGCGCGCGAACTGATGCGAAGCCCTCCCAAAAGGGTGACTCCCAGGGTCAACACTGCCGCAAGCGCTATAATCAGGGAAATCCTTTTCATCTCTCTTCCTCCCGTATCGAACATATGTTGCGAACTTATGTTCTGTACTTTTTATTATATACACCGAACAAATGTTTGTCAATGATTTTTTGCAAAAAAATCGAACAAAGGTTTGCATTTCCCCGTCTTTGGTAGTTAACGCCATATTTTTTAGGAGTAAATCCTATATACATTTCTTTCAAATGCCCATATATTCGG
>CANRGP010000042.1 GCA_947630085.1 uncultured Lachnospiraceae bacterium | reverse complement strand
GTAATCCTCGATAGCTCAGTCGGTAGAGCACGCGGCTGTTAACCGCGCTGTCGTAGGTTCGAGTCCTACTCGGGGAGTTTTTACGAAAGGACAAAATGGCGACATAGCCAAGTGGTAAGGCGTGGGTCTGCAACACCCTGATCACCGGTTCAAATCCGGTTGTCGCCTCTTAAAAATATCATGCAAAAGCTCCTGTGTTTTCAGGAGCTTTTGTTTTTTATCTCCTGAAAAACCGATTTCTGCCGGATTCATGGTGGTTCCTCTGCAAACTAGCATAGACATTAGAAGGAAGCCTGTTAAATTTTGCGAAAACAGGTTGATTTATGTCTGTATTTTTTATATAATGTAAGAGTATTAGGCTTTCGCAACCCGCAACACAATACAAATACAGATGAGGTATGTGTATGGAAATCAGAATTGAGAATCTGACAAAGGCATACGGAGACTTCAAGGCGGTCGACGGCATGACCCTGAACATTGCCGACGGAGAGTTAATCGGCTTGCTTGGACCTTCCGGATGCGGCAAATCCACTACTCTGTTTATGTTGGCAGGGCTGAATGAACCTACCAGCGGCAGGATCTTTTTCGGAGACAAAGAAGTGACCCATATTCCTCCGGAGGATCGGGAGATTGGACTGGTATTTCAGAATTATGCGTTGTATCCGCATATGACCGTGCTTGACAACATCACGTTTCCGCTGATCAACCGCAAGGTGAAGAAAGCGGAGGCTATCGAGAGAGCGACCGAGATGGCTCATCTGGTTCAGCTTGACGGTCTGCTGAACCGTAAACCTTCCGCACTGTCAGGAGGACAGCAGCAGCGAGTTGCTATTGCGAGAGCGCTGGTAAAGAAGCCGCAGGTCCTTCTTCTGGACGAGCCGCTGTCTAACCTGGATGCTAAGCTGAGAGTCGAGACCCGCGAAGAGATCAAGCGTATTCAGTCGGAAGTGAAGATCACCACTATCTTTGTTACACATGACCAGGAAGAGGCCATGAGTATCTCCAATCGGATTGCCGTTATGAATAAGGGAGTGGTTCAGCAGTATGACGCTCCCCAGTCTATGTATTTGAATCCCATCAACGCATTTGTTGCCCAGTTCCTGGGAACCCCTCAGATCAATATGTTCAATGCCCAGATTACCGAGCGCGGAGCGGAGCTGGACGGTACGCTGCTGTGCTCAGAATCCAGAATGAAAGCCGAAGCGGGAGAGAGTCTTCCCAACGGAACATACCAGATGGGGATCCGTCCGGAGTCCCTGGAGCTGTGCGACGACGGATTTACGGTTACGGCGGACAGCGTCCGGATGACGGGCCGCGATCTTTTGATCTTCTTCCACATCGGAGATACGGAATTCAGAGCCCTTACCCATTCTGACCAGCATATTCAGGCCGGGGACAAGCTGTGCCTGCGGATAAGGAAAAATGCGCTGATTATTTTTGACGAAAACGGAAATTCACTTGTCAAATACTGATGAGGGAGGTGCGCTATGAAAAAGAAAAGCTTTAAAGGCTATATCTATCTTGCGCCGGTACTCATCATCATGCTGGTCTTTACGGCGTATCCTCTGGTGCGGGCGTTTATCATGAGCTTTTATGAGGATTATAACGCGGTAAACGGCACATACAGCGGCATCAATATTGAAAACTACCGCGCGCTCTTTGCCAGCTCGGATTTCCGCACGGCCCTTGCCAATACGACGATTTACGTGCTGTTCGTGGTTCCGCTGTCGGTGATTATATCGCTGCTTATCGCCAATCTGCTGAACAGCCATATCAAGTTCCAGGGCCTGTTCCAGACGCTGTATTTTCTTCCTTACGTGACCAGTGTTATCGCCATCGGCGTCGTATGGAGATGGATCCTGCACAGCCAGTACGGACTTCTCAACGGAATCCTGAACTTTTTCGGGATCGAATCCATCGGATGGCTGACGGACCGCAGATATTCCATGGCATCGCTGATCATATTCGCGGTTTGGAAGAGCCTGGCGTTCAACATCATGATCTTCCTGGCGGCGCTGCAGGGGATCTCGCCGGATCTGTATTCGGCGGCCAGAGTGGATTCCACTCCCAGATGGAGGGTGTTTTTCCGGATCACGGTTCCCGCTATGGGTCCCATCATCGCCTACGCATTTATCATGGGCATTATCAATGCGTTTAAGGTATACAATGAGGTTTACGCACTGTTTAACGGCGCGGCGGGCCCAAACGGCTACAATTCGGCGATCACCATTGTGTTTTACATTTACGACCAGTTCTATAACAATAAGAAATACGGAATTGCGGCCGCGGGATCCGTGGTGCTGTTCCTGCTGATCATGGTCTTCACCATGATCCAGAAACTTCCTGCTAAGATCAGGGCGAGGAAGGAGGCTGCTCAGAAATGAAATCGAGAAAAGCCGTTACGGTTCTTGTAGAGATCGTAAAATATGTGGTCCTGATTGCGGGGGCGCTGTTTACTCTGCTTCCGTTCGTGTGGATGGTGCTGTCTTCCCTGAAGTCCGGCGGAGAGATCATCATGATCCCACCCACGCTGTTTCCGAAGAAGGTCCTGTTTTCCAACTATGTGGAGGCGTGGACTGCGGCGCCCTTCCCCAGATACTTTTTAAACACCGTTCTTGTTGCGGGGATAACCACGGTCGGAGTCCTGCTGACCAGCATCCTTTCGGCCTTTGCCTTTGCCCGACTGGATTTTCCCGGCAAGAAGATCGTATTCTCTCTGTTTATGGCAACGCTGATGATACCCGGCGAGATGCTTTTGATCACCAACTTCGTGACCATCACCAAATTAGGCTGGATGGACACGTATCAGGCGATGATCGTACCGTGGCTGGCAAATGTATTTTACACATATCTGCTGACCCAGTTTTTCTCCAGCGTTCCCGATGCCCTGTACCTGGCGGCGAAGGTGGACAAATGCAGCGATCTGAAGTTCCTGTTTAAGATCATGGTCCCCATGAACAAGAACGCGATCACTACAGTGGCGATCCTGAGCTTTATCGGATCCTGGAACTCCTTCCTGTGGCCCCTTTTGGTCACCAACTCCAAGGAGATGCGTGTGCTCTCCTACGGACTTGTCCGGTTCCAGTCCGAGGCCGGAGCTCAGTATCAGCTGATCATGGCAGCATCCTGTATTCTGGTGCTTCCGATCGTCGTGGTGTATCTGATCCTGAGAAAATATATCCTTGAGGGAATGGCGTACACGGGAGTCAAGGGCTGACCCCGGCGGACAGCTGCTTACAGCCATAACACACCGAAAGGTGTGAAAAAATAAATGGCAGAAACTCTATATTCTTTAAAAAGGAGAGGCGATTATGAAAACAAAGAGACTGGTTGCAATGGGAATTGCTGCGGTTATGGGCCTGAATCTTCTGACGGCCTGCGGCAATGGTTCCACATCCTCATCCTCCGGCAGCGGAGAGGGAGTTACCATCACGTTCTGGCACGCGATGAGCAATGCCCAGGAGCAATCCCTGACCGAGCTGACGGACAAGTTCAACGCGGAGAACGGACAGGGCATCACCGTAGAACTGGTGAACCAGGGAGCTTACAAAGACCTGGAGAGCAAGCTGACCGCGAACGCGGCGGCGGACACTCTGCCGGATATGGCTCAGGCGTACAACAATTATGTAACAGACTATGTTGACAAGATCGTTCCGCTTGATGATTTTGTGAAGAATGATTTCGACAACTGGGAGGACATCGTAGAAGGCTACCGGATCGAGAACAGCGAGTACGGATTCATTTCCGGCCTTCCGTTCAATAAGAGTACCTATCCGTTCTTCTACAACAAGACCATGTTTGACGAGCTGGGCCTGGAACCGCCGAAGACCTGGGAAGACCTGGAGACCTGCGGCGCGGTGATCCTGGAGAAAAAGGGCATTCCCATGCTGGGCTATGACAGTATGTGCGATATGCTGGAGATCTTCCTGCGCCAGAACGGCGCCCAGTATGTGGATGAGACCGGCGCCCTGTTCAATACTCCCGAAGGACTGGAAGCCGTAGAGTTCATTCTGGGTCTGTATGAGAAGGGATACGCCCGCCTGATCGGCGAGGATTCTTACTTCTCCAATCT
The DNA here is from genome assembly GCA_947630085.1 of uncultured Lachnospiraceae bacterium. Classification (GTDB taxonomy): domain Bacteria; phylum Bacillota; class Clostridia; order Lachnospirales; family Lachnospiraceae; genus UBA3402. The sequence goes on along the minus strand of CANRGP010000042.1, from coordinate 13,634 downwards.
GATGAGTGCTGAGCAGATTGCCGGCTATGTAGGATCCTGCGCAGGCGTTACCTACATCGTGACCGACAATGAAGGACATGAGTTTGAACTGGGCGTGGCTCCCATTGCGCAGGGCAAATACAATGCGGCTTACAACGCGGGAACCAACCTGATGATGTTCACCAAGGACGAGGCCAAGCAGAAGGCGGTCTGGGAGTATATGAAGTTCCTCACCTCCGCGGAGTCTCAGGTGAAGTGGTCCATCGATACCGGCTATGTCCCGGTTCGTACCTCCGCTTATGAGAGCGATACCTACCAGGAGTTCATGAACGGGGATACCCCCGGAGCCATTACCGCCAGAGCGGCTTACGGCCAGGCTCCTTACGGATACGTTCCCAGCAACTACTTTAAGGGCGCCAACGAGATCCGCAACAAGGTCAGCGACACTCTGACCATGTGCATTTCCGAGGGCAGAACGGCTCAGGAGACGGTAGACGCGCTGGTACAGGCCATTGACGAGGTTGTAAAGTAATTAAGGGATCATGACAGGCGGATGTGCGCCTGAGACTTCGGGCGGGTTCGCCGCCCAAACATCGATGATCATTTCCCTGCGGGGCAGGAGCAGTCCGGTTCCGCAGGGAAAATTTTCCTCGGACAGACGATCTGATTCCGGGCGGATTCCGGAAAACCGGTTCGGAAAGAACCAAAAAAGACGGAGGGAGAGCCATATGACAAGGATTACATTCTACAAAGGACTCAGAGAGATCGGCGGAACCTTTGTCGCCGTCGAGACGGAGAAAGCAGTCTGTATGTTTGATTTCGGCTTTGCCGTATCGGACAGATGCGACGACCGGATCCGCCTCAGGCCCCGGTCTGCGGTGGAGGATTATGTGAGGATCGGAATGCTTCCGGCGGCGGACGGCATCTATGAGGAAGGACCGGCGGCGCTTCTGGGCCTTACCTCTTTCCGGAACAGAAAGAAAGAGGTCTTCTTTTTTATCTCGCATATGCACATTGACCATATGGGAGGGCTGGGTATGCTTGACCCGGATGTCCCGGTCTGCATGAGCGAGGATTCCCTGCGGCTTTATCATGCGCTGGCGGATGAGGGAGACCTGCTGTTTCGTGCGCACGGCAGCTGCATCGGGATTCCGTATGGCGGCACTTTTTCCCGCGGAGACATATCCGTTCGGGTGCTGGCTATAGACCACGACGTGATCGGGGCAAGCGGAGCCGTTATTTCCACTCCGGACGGCGATATTGCCTATACTGGTGATTATCGATTCCACGGCTTCCACCCGGACCGGACGAAGGCGTTCGGCGAAATATGCAGGGGTGCGGATATTTTGATCACCGAGGGCGTTACCGTCAGCTTCCAGGATGTGGATATGCCGTCCCTGACCGAGCCCGAGGAGGCGGTCAGGACGGAGGAAACGCTGCAGAAGGAGATGGCCTGCGCGGCGGCGGAGAAGGATGGCTTGATCGTCGTCAACCCGTACAACCGAAATGTAGAACGGATCCACCGCCTGATCGGCACTTTTTCGGAGGAGGGGCGGATCCTGGCGCTCGATCCCCGTCAGGCGGCGTATGTGGCGGCATTTTATCCGGATGACGACATCCGCATTTACGAGGGTACTTTGAGAGGAAGAGCCGGCGCAGGAAAATGTCCGGTCGTCCTCCGGGATGAAATACTTGCCGATCCCGGAAAATATGTGCTTCAGCTGGATTATCAGGATTTGTATGAACTTCTTGATTTCAAGGGGAAGATATCCCATTATTTTCATATGGACGGGGTACCGCTGGGCAGTTATGAGGAATGTTACAAAAAAATGTCCGCGTTTTTGGATTATCTTCATATTTCATATGAGAACGTGGGCCTGGGAGGCCATGCGCGGCCGTACTGTCTCAAAAATATGATCGAGACAGTGGATCCGGGAGTTCTGATCCCTCTCCACAGCTTCCGTCCGGAACAGGTGAATTCCGATTGGATCAGGCGCCGCATACTTCCCCGTGAAGGACAGACAATCATTTTACAAAAGGGCGAGGTTATCGAATGAGAATATTGATCGTAAATGACGACGGGATCGCTTCTCCGGGGCTGGTCCGGCTGGCCGGCCAGGCGTCGGAGCTGGGCGAGGTATGGGTCGTGGCTCCATGCAGCCAGTGCAGCGCCATGTCGCACCGCATTTCCGTGTTCGGCTCCATATCGGTCCAGGAGGAGCCGGATTTTCCGGTGAAGGACGTCCGGGCATACAGCATAAGCGGTTCGCCCGCGGACTGCGTGAAAACAGCGCTGGAATATGTGATGAAGGAGCGCCCCGACGTGGTGTTTTCGGGTATCAATAACGGCTACAACGTAGGGATCGATATCCTGTATTCAGGGACTGTGGGAGCGGCTATGGAGGCGCTGGTCAACGGGATCCCTGCGATCGCGTTTTCCAACCGGACGAATGACGACATGAGGATATCCGACAGATATCTGCTTCCCGTCGCCCGCCGCCTGCTTGAGAGAGAGATCAGCGGCTGCGAGATCTGGAATGTGAATTTCCCGGATGGTGATCCGCAGAAGGTCAGAGGGATCCTGGAAGACCGCTTCCCGGCCGGAAATTCTTTTTATGAGACGATCTATACGCCGGCGGGGCCGGCGCGGAACGGAAAGACGGAGCTGCTTTTGTCCAGCAAGGCGGCCGTGAGAGCGCAGGAAGGCAGCGATATGAGGGCCGTATTGGACGGATACATTTCCATCGGGAAGGTGAAGAACGCACTGTTGGGCTCCCGGCCCGGGACAGCAGCCGGGCAGTCCGAAGAAACAGAGGCGGCGGAATGAAAAAAAATCTGAAGGTCTATTTTACCTCGGATATGCACGGATATCTGGCTCCTGTGGATTACGCTTCGGGAAAAAGGAAAGAAGCGGGACTCGCCAATATCCTGTCCAATTTTCATAAGGACGGAAATACGCTGATCCTGGACGGCGGAGATACGATACAGGGATCTCCATTTGCCTATTTCCAATCGCTGGAGGGAAGTTCCCGCGTTATCGCGGAAATGATGAATCTGGCAGGCTACGATTATGTGACGCTGGGCAACCATGACTTTAATTTCGGATATCGGTGGCTTTCCGAGTATCTGGACAATCTGGAGGCATCCTGCCTCTGCTGCAATGTAAAGGATATTACGGGGCGGCTCCCCATTGCTCCGTGGGCGGTCCGGACGATGGAAAACGGGCTCACGGTTGGGATCATCGGGATCTGTACGGATTATGTGAATATCTGGGAAAAACGAGAGAACCTGGAAAATCTCCGCGTGGAGGACGCGAGACGGAGCCTGGAGGCCGTCTGCGAGGATGTGCGCGGCCGGGCCGACGTCCTGATCGGTCTGTACCACGGCGGCTTTGAATGTGATCCCCGGACCGGGAGACGGACAAGCTCTACCAGGGAAAACATTGGCTATGAACTGGCGTCCGATTTCGGGTTCGATCTGCTGCTGACGGGCCACCAGCATATGGCGATCGCCGGCGGAAACATTGCCGGCACTTACATTGCCCAGACGCCGGCCTCGGCGGAGCAGTTTATAGAAGCGGAACTCGTCTGGGAGAAAGAGCCGGGCGGAGCCGGCAGGGTCGTGAGCTGCCGGACCGCGCTGCAGCCGGCGGGATGCCTCACGGATCCGCGGGCTATGGAAATCCTTGCGGAGCCGGAGAGAAGAACAGCGGTCTGGCTGGATGCTCCCAAAGGACATTTTGACCGTCCGCTTCTTCCGCAGAGCCATCTGGAAATGGCCCTGCACGGAAGCAGCATCGCCGATTTCTTTAACCGCGTACAGCTTTGGGCATCGGGAGCGGAGCTGTCGGTGACCAGTCTCGGAAATAAAGTGAAGGGCTTTGGAACGGATGTGACGGTTCGCGATATTGTTTCTACTTATATTTTTCCGAACACGCTGGTCGTCCTGGAGGTGACGGGAGAGGTGATCCGCAGGCACCTGGAACGGTCCGCGGAATATTTTGATTACGATGAGGAGGGAAATCTCTGCATCAGCCGGAGGTTTCTGGAGCCGAAGATAGCGCACTATAATTTTGACTATATGATGGGCGTTTCTTATGCTTTTGACCCCGAAAAGCCGGAAGGGAGCCGGGTTGTTCGGCTGGAATATCAAGGGAAGCCGGTGGAGCCGGAACAGAAGTTTCTGCTTGTCATGAATAATTACAGAGCGTCGGGAACCGGAGGATATGAGTTCCTGAGAGACTGTCCCCGGATACGGGAGATCCAGACCGATATGACGGAGCTGATCATACGCTATTTCGACCGGGAAGGTTCATGAGAAGCGCTTTTCTGCGCAGAAACAGCAAAAGAACATATGGGATGAGATATATGGGCTCCCGTCAGGATATCCTGACGGGAGCCCGTATATTGAGAAAAGGCTTATTCCATGGTGATCTCGGCGCCGGGAGCGTTCTTTCCTATGGATGCGATGCCGTTTAAGCATTTGGCCAATGTGGTGTAGCCCTCGCCGGTTCCGACGATCTGTCCGTTGCGCGCCCGTAAACGGAAGCGGAATTCTCCGGCTTTGTCCTTGTAGACCTCAAATTTGGGGTTCTTCACAGGCGCATAGTTGTCCTCTGTCTGGTTCTCAACAGGCGAGTTCGCGTTCTTCTGAAGGCTTATGATGCCTTTCCTGCAGGTGGCCAGCGTCTTGTAGAGCTGGGAGGTAGCGATAACCTGCCCGTTGCCGGCCTTGAGGTTGAACCGTAATCCTGATGCGGACGTTTTGATCACAAATTTTCCCATAGGAAATATCCCCCTTCTTTTAATTACATTTATTGTATAATATTCGACAGAGTATTACAAGTATTTCTCACAAAAAAATGCGTTGCAAAAGGAAAGTATTTGATGTAAATTTATAAATAAAGAGGTGAAGCGCATGATCGATCTCGCGGGAATCATGGGGATTCCTTTTCTGAAGAAAAGCCGGTTTACGGGGAGCGACGGCAGTCTCCGGTTTGTGCTTGAGAAACGGCCCGGGGAGACGGCCGGCACAGAGGATGCGCAGGATGTTCTGGCGGCTGTCTGCTGGCGGGGGCCGTATGCTTCGGAAGCCACGCCGGAGGAGGAGAAGACGGTCCGATATTTTCCTTTTGATGCCTGCGGCCTTTCACAGGCCCAGGACTGGCTCAATGAACAGGCGCGGGACGCCGGAAAGGAGAAGGGGATATGACGCCGAAGGAGCAGCTCAGGGAGTGGATTCGGGAGAGCAGACGAATCGTATTTTTCGGAGGAGCGGGAGTTTCCACGGAGAGCGGGATCCCCGATTTCAGAAGCCAGGACGGTCTGTATCACCAGCAGTACGACTATCCTCCGGAGATTATTATCAGCCACAGTTTTTACGAGCGCAACCCGGAAGAATTTTTCCGCTTTTACAGAAACAAGATGATCGTTACCGGCGCGAAGCCGAACGCGGCGCATCTGGCGCTGGCCGCTCTGGAGAAGCAGGGGAAGCTTTCCGCGGTCATAACGCAGAATATCGACGGTCTTCATCAGATGGCGGGAAGCCGGGAGGTGCTGGAGCTGCACGGATCCATCCACCGGAATTACTGTACCCGCTGCCATAAATTTTACGGCCTTCAGAAAATACTGGAGACAGAGGGAGTTCCCAGGTGCGGCTGCGGAGGGATCATCAAGCCGGATGTGGTGCTGTATGAGGAAGGACTCGATCAAAGGATCCTGCAGAAAGCCGTGTCGTATATCCGCGGCGCGGACATGATGATCATCGGAGGCACGTCTCTGACGGTGTATCCGGCGGCGGGACTGATCGATTATTATAGAGGAAACCGGCTGGTACTTATCAACAAATCTGCGACTGCCCGGGACGCCCACGCCGATCTGGTGATCACGGACCCGATCGGGGAAGTATTCCGGGAATATCTGACCGCGGAGGCCGCGGACGGAAACGCTGCGCGCCAGCCGGACGAGAAACTTTAACAGTATATGAGCAGGCGGAGGAAATGGATATGAGCGAAAACAAGACAGGCATCACACCGGACACGGTAAAAAAGATAATGGATAAGATCGAGGCGGCGGAGCGGAAAAAGAAGCCGAGGTTCAGGATCAGCCCGATCATCGCAGGGATCCTGTGCTTTGCCGTTATGTATTTCCTGGATGAGAGCCCCGTTTTCGGAAACGTAACCTTCAACGACGCAAAAGCGTTTTTCCTTGCGGAGGCAGGAGTTGATACTCATCCTGAGGAAAAAGAAACGGAGAGCGTGGAAGAGGAGTCTGAAGAGAGCACAGAGGAGGAGAGCAGTTCTGTGCAGGAGGAGAAGACGCTGCGGGTGACGGCGGAAAAACTGAATGTACGGGAGTCTCCGGACGGAGCGGTGATCGGCTCCGTCCAATCGGGAGATGAGCTGACTTATTATGATATGACGCAGGACGGATGGTACCGTATTGAATATGAGGGCGGCGAGGGCTATGTATACAGCGGCTACGTCACTCCATTGGAATAACGGAGAGGAGAGATGATCATGGAAACGGTTAAAAAGACAGAGGAAGAAAAGAAGAGCGCGGAAAGCACGAAAGCGCCCGAATCGCCCCAAACATCCAAAGAACCTGAATCATCCAAAGAACCCGAAACATCTGAGGCATCTGAAACACCCAGGAAACCGGAAGTTTCCGATGAAGCGATAAGAGAATACTTCACGGGCGGCCAGTATGAGAAGGAAAAGCAGAAGCTGGAAGAGGCGGAAAAGGCCCTGGATGATATGGGAAGATTCTATGGGAGAGGAGCGGCGTATGTCAAAAAACAGACGCCGACGCCGGGGTACGCTGCGGTTACGTTCCTGTGGTTTCTGTTTCTGGCTTACCATGCGATCATCTGCTACGCCAACGCGCCTCTCTACACGTACGCGGCGCTGCATTTCCGCTTCTCGTACACCTTCCTGTGGGCGTTGGATTTTGCCCTGGTAGGCGTTGTGGTCAAGGCGTACGGTCTGCCCTGCTTTAAGCCGCTTTGGCTGGCCGGCGACCTGATCTTCTTTGCGGTGCTGGGATTCATGACCGGCTGGATCAATACCGCGGTATTTGTTTCCGGGCTCCGGGCCCATAGGGCGCTGATCTATGCGGCCGTTATTGCGGCGATGATCACGTCTGGGCTTTATGAGTTAAGGATCGCAAAGACGAAATCCATTAAGAAACAGTGCGAGGCGCTGGCCGTGAAGCGTGATGAGGCGGTGCGGGAACTGAAAGAGCTTTACAGCGCTTCCGGCATTGCGCAGATCATCCCCGGAAACGCGTACAGGAGCGTTGCTCTGGAGGAGATGAAAAAGCTTTATGACAACGGGACAATGACAACGCTGACGGACTTCTTGAAATTCAACGTTTTATGGCAGGAGGAGGAGAAGCGCCGCATGGTCTGGGCCGCTTCGCAGGGAAACGTGCAGCGGCAGGGAAATGTACAGCGGAGTGGAAACGTGCAGCAGAAAAAGCCCGGATTTTTGGAGTCCGTTATGTCATCATCGGGCGATTCATTTTCTTCGGAAAAGAAAAGCAGCTGGCTGGATAACCTGGGAGACTCCTATACCAGCCGCGACGAGGGGTATAACGCGTATTGGGGAACCGACTATACGGATTATACGTCGTCATCCGACGATTACAGCTATTCCAGTGAAAGCTATCTGCCGAAGGACTCCTATTACGGGGATACCTATTATCATGATGCCGAGTACGGCACATCGTATGGGACGGTAGATACCTACTACGGCACGATGAACAGCAGTTATACGGATTACAGCTATACTGACTACAGCTACACGGACTACAGCTACACCGATTACAGCAGCTACTATGGCTGACGGAGGAAAATAAAAAAGAAGATATGGCAAATATTGTACTTACCGATGTATGCAATCTGCGTTGTCCGTACTGCTTTGCCGGGGAGTTTGTCAACCAGGATGCCAATGAGATCTCGATGCAGAATTACAGGGCAGCCAAGGAATTTATATTGAGCAGCGGTGAGAGCAGTCTTGGCCTGATCGGCGGCGAGCCGCTTCTTCATTCGCGCTTTAAAGAGATCCTTCAGGACGTGATCGAAGATAAAAGGATCCGGAAGGCGACGGTTTTTACCAACGGGATCCATTGCGATGAATTCCTGAATGAATTTGCTCATGAGAAATTCCGATTTCTAATCAACTGCAATCCGCCGTCGGATACGGGACAGAGACAGTATCAGAAGCTGTGCGATAATCTCGAGGAGATGATCGGGAACCGGTATATGCGGGATAAGGTGTCGCTCGGCATCAATATGTATAAACCGGATTTTGAATATGACTATCTGATCGAGCTTCTGGAAAAGTACCGTTTTGACCAGGTCCGAGTCTCCATTACCGTACCCAATCTCGAGGAGCGGGGACGGCAGGACGCGCTTTCCTATTTTGAAAGCATCAGACCCAGAATGTTTGAATTTTTCAAGCTGCTCATGGAAAAGGGCATTCGCCCGCATTACGACTGCAACCGTCTTCCCGCCTGCATGATTCGCGAGGAAGACTATGAAATGCTCAGGGAGGAGACGGCCCGCATCCTGGGCGGGAGAAAGCTGACGGCGAATATGGTGGAGATCGTGCGCTGCAATCCGGTGATCGACATTCTTCAGGATCTGACTGCGATCCGGTGCTTCGGCCTGTCCCAATACACAAAGGTTCCCATCGGCCGCTTCCGCAGCATCGCGGAGCTTCGGGAATATTACCGCAGGGAAGTGGATGCCTATGCCTGCAATACCGTACACCACACGAACTGCATCGACTGTGAGCGCAGGCTTACCGCCAAATGCTACGGAGGGTGTCTGGCGTACAAAATGAACGATATCCTGAAGCTGCAGGAATGCAGCAGGCGCCAGATGGAGCTGCACGGGCAGGGTGAGTAAAAATGGAACGGATATTGAACCTGTGCGATATCGGCTTCCGGCTCAAGGACAGGATGCCGGCCCGGGAGCTGATCTGCGAAATGGGCGGCATCGACCGTGTGTATATCGGCTCGTACTTTTGCGAGCAGTATTTTTTGAAGACGTCTCTGCCGGTTCTGGAATGGTGCGCGGCATACTGCCGGAGCCAGGGGATCCGGATGGCCTGCGTGGTTCCGATCCCCTCTCAGAGGTATCTGGACAGCTGCAAAAAGCATCTGGAGCTGCTGAAAGAGCAGTATCCGGATCTTCTGGATATGGTCTGCGTCAATGACCCGGGAATGCTGCAGTGGGCGGCCGGAAGATTTGAAAAGACGGTCCTGGGCCGGCTGTTTCAGAAACGAATCCGTGATCCCCGGTACGCGGAGACCTCCGGGAACGGGGCATTTTCCGTCAGCAGAGAGATGCGGGAACGGATCGGACAATACCGTATCTGGGGGATAGAAATCGAGGGCATATTTGGTTCTGTCGGGAAAACGGACAGGGATTTTTGCATTTATTCCCATGTGGGGCTTTGCTATATGAGCTGTATGAGGGAATGTCTGTATGCGTCCCTGTACCGTGAGCTTCCTGCACGCTTCCGAACGGATACGGAATGCGGCGTGGAATGCAGCCGGTATCGGATGAAGAATAAAATTCAGGGCGGACATGAGATCTTCCGCATCGGTAAAGGAATATATTTTCAGACGGGTATGGGAACCTCCGCGCCTGACGGCGCGGACGGAGTGATCCTGTATCCGCAGGAAAGATGGTGACGGGGATGAAGATACTGGTTCCGCTTAAAGGCGAGCAGGAGATTGAGAGCCTGCAGAAGGCCGGAGCCGACGAACTGTATTTCGGATTTACGGATGAAAAGTGGCAGCAGTGCTTCGGGGAGTATTCCGATATAAACCGGATGTCCGCCTTTAAAGACGTCGCCAACCGCATCCCGGTCAGCCGGCTCAATGATGTGGTCGCCCGGATCCACAGCGGGGGAATGGCCGCATACGTGACACTGAATGCGCCCGCATATACCGACGAAGAACTGGAAAAACTGGACGAATACCTGTGCATGATGGAAAAGGAAAAGCCGGACGGCGTGATCGTGTCGGAACCGTCCGTCGTGCGCCTGGCCGCCGCCCATCATATCCGGCCCGTAGCCAGCACCATGTGCGGGATATTTAATTCCGACATCGGAAAGTATTACGCTGGGATGGGAGTCGGACGGATGATCCTCCCCCGCGAGATGTCTCTGGATGAGATCCGCGTGATGAGGGAGGAGCTGCCGGATGTCGAGCTGGAAGTTTTTCTTATGAGAAACGGATGTATTTTTGCGGACTCGCATTGCCTGGGTATGCACGGAAGAGAGTACGGCTCGCTGTGCAAGGCCCTTCGGACGGGGCCGTTTGCCATCGCGGGGGAGATCGAAGATTTCCGCGCGCGGCACGAGATGGAATGGAATATCATGCTGTTCCATGAGCAGTACAGAAAGAATGCCTGCGGTCTGTGCGCGCTGTACCGTCTGGTAAATATGGGGATAACGGCGGGAAAGATCGTGGGAAGAGCGGATAATCCCGCGCAGGTGGCGGAGGATGTGGCCCTGGTCCGGGAGAATCTGGCTGTTGCGGCGGATTCCTCCGATGAGGAGGAATACCTGAATCGAATGAAGTGGCCGAGAGAGCGCTACCATCTGTGCAAAAACGGGATGTGCTGCTATTATCCGGAGGTGCGCTTTCCTCTGGACAAAGCGGAGAGAGGGAGAGACGGATATGCAGTATGAGGTGGGAGAGATCGTAAAACTAAAGAAGCCGCATCCGTGTGGAAGCCATGAATGGGAGATCCTGCGGGTCGGCGCGGATTTTCGCTTAAAGTGCTGCGGCTGCGGCCATCAGATCATGGTAGCGCGGGCGCTGGTAGAGAAAAATACCCGGGGGCTTCGGAAGCCCGGAGAATCCTCTTAGGATCAGAAGCTTTGCGACAGAAATATATAGCAAGGAGAAACTGGCATGAAAAAAGTGAAACCGCGCGTATGGCTGATCTTCGGCCTGCTGGTGCTTCTTACTGGCTGTTCGGGGGGGAAGATTAGGAATGGAACAGTGGCTGGAACTGCAGGAGGAGCAGCAGGAGGAACCACAGGAGAAACCACAGGAGAAACCACAGGAGAAACCACAGGAGGAGCAGCTTTCCCCTGCGGAACCGGAGACGGCTCTGCTTTTGCAGTACGCGAAGAACTGCGTGAGAGAAGAACCGTGCCTGTTTGATTATCAGAAAGACGATCATTTTTACTATTATGAAAAAACGGAAGAGGATTACCTGCCGCTGTTCTTTTATCCCAATGGAATGCGGGAGGATACCGGATATGACGGGATCCTGATGCTGGCGGTTGATGATTTTGATCAGGATGAGCACAACGAGCTGCTGATCATTCGCCTGGAGTCCGCTCTTACCGGAGCATTTGATCCGGATGAGGATTATACCGTCTCAACTGTCACTGCGTATATGTATGAAGTGCAGGACGGGCAGGTATATGAGAACGCCCGGAAGGAGATCAGCGGAATCAGCAGCTGGGCGGATTTCTACCAGATCGATTTTATTGCGGAGAAAGCCGCAGGGCGATATCTGATCGCCTGTGAATACTATGACGGAATTTCTCTTAGCGGGGATGGCATCTACTGGGACCTGTACACGGTCGAATACCGGGACGGCGGGTTTAATGATATCGGGGATCCGGCCATCTCCGGAAGCGACTGGCCGGAAGATGATCTGCAGAGATGCATCGATGAGTCTGTCGATATGGGCTTTCATGTGCTGACGGCCTTTGACCAGGCATCTCCGGTCGTGGATTCGTTCGGATTTGCACATAACACGGTTGTCCAACAGGACAGCCGGGCAATCTGCCTGGCGTCGATCGGCCGCAAACAGACGGCTGACTATGATGCGATCTACAATATGCAGCCGGGAGACCGTATTGCAGGCGGATATACGAAAATGTTTAATTACATTTCCGCGGACAACCCGATCCTCGGGGATTCGCCGTCTGAGACGCCCGGATACGCGTTAGCCGAAGGCAAAACGAAACCACATCCCGAGATCTATCGTGCCGTTATGCGATATCCGGACGGAAAGTACGGGGATATCCGTGCGGCGGAGACGCCGGTAACCTGGAATGTGCGGGCCAATACCCGGCTTGACGACTGGGAGCATCCTTATCCGCTTTCTATGGATCTGACAGACCAGAACGGGACGAAGCATACGCTTCAGCTGACGGTGACCGGGCATAATGCGCATGGGCAGTGGGTGTTTCTGGATGATGAGGAAACCGATTACTGGCTGAACGAATGGGGCGATGACGGGGAGATCGGCGTTATTTCGACGATTGACTCCGATATTCTCTGTGAGGGCATCATCTATCAGGGAAGCGTTTATTTTGATAAGGACTGCTCGGTCTTTCCGCTTCCAAGTGTGGACAAAAACGGGAATCCGTTTGGTATGTGGACATTCAAAGACTATGTGACGGAACCGCTAGACCATGATATTTTCTATTATGGGAATCAGTATGGCGACATTTCATTGTATGGCCATATCGTAGTCGATCCGGAGACCGGATGGATCACGCAGTATAAAGAGTCACGGCTGACAATTTATGACTGAAATTTCTGAAAGTGCGGATTCCGCGAAAAACTGCTTGCATTTTCTGCCGGAATTTGCTAAAATAATAGTCCGTGACACACCAATCCTTGCTCCCGAAGCTGAAAACGGGAGCCAGAGACCATAAGGAGGTAAGAGACTATGAACAAATATGAACTTGCAGTTGTTCTTAGTGCAAAGCTCGAGGATGAAGAGAGAGCCGCAGCTCTGGAGAAGGTTCAGGGCTACATCGCCCGCTACGGCGGAACGGTGACCAATGTGGATGACTGGGGCAAGAAGAGACTTGCTTACGAGATCCAGAAGATGAAAGAGGGCTTTTATTATTTCATTCAGTTCGAGGCTGAGCCGACCTGCCCGGGCGAAGTGGAATCACACGTTCGCATCATGGAGCCGGTCATCAGGTATCTTTGCGTAAGAGCCGATGCGTAAAAGGAAAGAGTGAATATATGAACAGAGTGATTTTGATGGGCAGACTGACCCGGGATCCGGAGGTGCGTTACTCTCAGGGAGAGCGCTCCATAGCGATCGCCAGATATACGCTTGCGGTGGACCGCAGGGGCCGGAGGAACCAGAATCCGGACGGCGACCAGCAGACAGCGGATTTCATTACCTGTGTGGCGTTTGACAGGGCGGGGGAATTTGCCGAGAAGTATTTTCGCCAGGGTATGCGGGTTCTTGTTTCCGGAAGGATTCAGACCGGCAGCTATACCAACCGCGAGGGACAGAAGGTTTATACCACGGAAGTGATCGTCGATGATCAGGAGTTTGCGGACAGCAAGAACAGCTCCGCGTCCGACGGCGCCGGATACGGCAGCTATCAGCCTGCGTCCAGGCCGGCTCCCTCCGCCGCTATAGGCGACGGCTTCATGAACATCCCCGACGGCGTCGAGGACGAGGGTCTTCCGTTTAATTAACCGATTTGATCGAAGGAGGCACGAATCATGGCATTCAATAAAACAGAGAAGCCGGCTGACGGCGCAAAAGTTAAGAGAAACGGCCCGATCCGCAGAAGAAAGAAAGTCTGCGTATTCTGCGGCGAGAAGAACGGTGAGATCGATTACAAGGACACCAACAAGCTGAAG
>CANRGP010000041.1 GCA_947630085.1 uncultured Lachnospiraceae bacterium | reverse complement strand
ACAGAACACTGGGGAATGCTTCAACCGTTTCATCCACTGAGCCAGTCATCCTGCCTTCCAAACCGAACCCAGCAGCACATCCTCCCGGATGAGAGGAATGCGGGCGTAGTCCTCCTGGGGAAGGGCCCGATTATCCACCAGCAGATCCAGCACGCTTTCGGCAAGCTGCTTTTCCAGGTCCTGGCTGCTCCCCTCTACCAATCGCACCTGAACGCCGGGATAGCGGCGGGCGAACTCGGAGAGCACCGGAGTCAGAACATGGCTTAAATAGACGCTGCTGCCGCCGACTGCCAGATGCCCTGTGACCATTTCCTCGAGCTGCTGAACGTGGGATTCAAAGTAGTGCTCGATGTCCATGATCTTTTCGACGGCTTTTATATACTCGATCCCATCTTCGGTCAGGCCGATAGGGAGCGTGCTCCGGTCAAAGATTTCAACACCGATCCGGTTCTCGATCTTGCGGATGGTAGAGCTGAGAGAGGACTGGCTGATATACAGATTTTCTGCGGCTTTGGAGAAACTGCGGGTCTTGTACACCTCATAGACGTAACCGTATCCGTTGAATAATTTATCATTCATAGTGCATATATCCCCCTGTTATCAATATAACACTCCGAAACGGAATCTTCAAGGAAAAATCCGGGAAATGCGCCCCAAAAGGCAGATCCCGCATAAAATAAGCCCGCCAGACCAGTGGGGGGACGGTCTGGCGGGAATTCCCTGGTGGAAAAAAGGACTAGGGTTCGCTGCGGTATGGCAATATCCGGAAGGGAGAAGAACGCTCTGCAAAGAGCGGGATATTAACAGCGTTACCCAATATGTCTATCTTTATTTACAATTAGAGTATAGCATTCTCTTCCATGTAAAACCAATACAAGTATTTTCATGGAGGTATAAATAAAAATCAATACAATAACCATTTTTAACCAAAAAAGAGGCTTGATATAAAAAAATTCAGAAGATGTATAGTTTTTCAGGCGGCTGCTCATAATAGACAAAGAAAAGGAGGCAATCACTATGGACAACAAAGTATTGGATTACACGGCTCTGACGATTAGTATCATTGGCGCGGTAAACTGGGGGCTGATCGGATTCTTTGATTTCAACCTGGTGTCGTTTCTTTTCGGAAGTATGTCCTGGCTGTCCAGAATCGTGTATGCGCTGGTAGGTCTGTGCGGCCTGTATCTGCTTACCTTTTATGCCAGAAAAGACCGCGTGGAGGCTCGCTGATCTCTCTGAGAACGGAGCCGCGGATCAGTCTGACAGGACACAGAGGAGGGCATCTGTCTTGTGCGAACGCACCGGACAGATGCTTTTTCTGTTTCTCAAAAAGAATAAATAGACGGTACCAGCAGGACCGGAGCGGCGTCCTGTAAAAATCACAGGCAAGTTATCATCCGGGGCGCGGCAGGACTGGAGAGACCGGTGTTTTCAGTGTTTTAGCCGATAAAAAATCTTGCGGAATATAAAAAACAGTAGTATAATAAACGCGCATTTGCAATTTCTATAATCATTTTGGAGGAGAACGATGAAAAAAAGAGTATTGTGCATGATGATGGCTGCGGCTGTTGCCATGAGTACGGCTGCCTGCGGCGGCACCGCCGAAGAGAAGACGACGGCGGAGGAGACGGCTATCGAAGAAACGAAAGAGGAACAGACGGAAGCCGAGACGACAGAAGAAGAGACGACGGAAGAAGAAACGACGGAAGAAGAGACGACGGAAGAAGAGACGGCAGACGATGAGGAAGCCGGCAGCGCAGAGGAAGGATTCTCTCTGGGCAGCTGGGACGGCCTGACATTTACCAACAACTGGCTGGGCATCAGCCTGACATTCCCCGAGGGAAGCTCCATCGGAACCGAGGAGGAGATCCGTGAGCTTGTAGGGACCGGGCAGGAAGTTATGGTAAACAGCGGCAATTATACCGAAGAGGAGCTTGAGAGCACCGAAGGAGAGTCGATCTACGATTTTCTGGTTACGCTGCCGGACGGCGGGAGCAATCTCCAGCTGATGTACACCTACCTGGGCGAGATCGATCTGGAGGACATCGCGGATCTTTATATGGAAGAGATCAAGAGCCAGCTTCTTGCCCTGGATTCCATGGAATATGAACTGCTGGATGAAGAGGATGTAGAGCTGGGCGGACAGACCTTTAAGAAGATGTCCCTGACCGCTATGGGCGGTGTCATGTATCAGGACTATTACTGCATTGCCAAGGACGGCTATGTGGCGAACCTGATCGGCTCCTACATCGGCGACAGCCAGGACGTTATGGACGAGATCATCGACGGCATTACCGGGGCCTGATGCGCGGAAAAGTTTTCTTCAAAATGTCTTGACATTTTGGAAAAGGTTTGCTATAGTCCAGTGTGATACGAGAAGATTCAGGAATCTGTCTTGAATCTTCTCATTTTTTGTTTTGCGGGAAAGGAATATGGCGGCAGCATGACAGACACGATAAGATTTGAAGATTTGAATTTGGATGACAGGATACTCAGAGCGGTGACGGAGATGGGATTTGAGGCGCCTTCTCCCATCCAGGCACAGGCGATCCCCGTGCAGACGGAGGGACGCGACATGATCGGGCAGGCGCAGACGGGAACCGGAAAGACGGCGGCATTCGCGATTCCGCTGCTCCAGAAGGTAGATCCCAGAGATAAGAACATCCAGGCGATCATTTTGTGCCCGACCAGGGAACTGGCGATTCAGGTGGCGGATGAGATCCGCAAGCTGGCGAAATTTATGCACGGCGTCAAGGTGACGCCGGTTTATGGAGGGCAGGAGATTTCCAGGCAGATCCGCAGCTTAAAGGACGGCTGCCAGATCGTTGTCGGTACGCCGGGGCGGGTTATGGATCATATGCGCCGCAGGACGATCCGGTGCGATCATGTCCACACGGCGATCCTTGACGAGGCCGACGAGATGCTGGATATGGGTTTTCTGGAGGATATGGAGACGATCCTGAGTCAGCTTCCCGAGGAGCGCCAGACACTGATGTTTTCCGCTACCATGCCGGATCAGATCCGCAGGATCGCGGAAACCTTCCAGAAGGATCCGGTGACGGTGCGCGTGGTGAAGAAGGAGCTGACCGTTCCCGAGGTGGTTCAGTATTACTACGAAGTGCGGCGGGATACCAAGGTGGAGGTCATGTGCCGCCTGCTGGATATGTATTCGCCCAAGCTGTCGATGGCCTTCTGCAATACCAAGCGCCAGGTGGATGAGCTGGTCGGCGAACTGCAGGGCCGAGGGTACTTTGCCGAGGGCCTTCACGGAGATCTGAAGCAGATGCAGAGGGACCGGGTCATGAACAGTTTCCGGACAGGAGCTACCGAGATCCTGGTGGCCACGGATGTGGCGGCCAGAGGCATCGACGTGGGAAACGTGGAGGCCGTGTTCAACTACGATATTCCCCAGGACGACGAATATTATGTACACCGCATCGGGCGGACGGCCAGAGCGGGAAACAAGGGGATCGCATTCAGCTTTGTGGTAGGCAGGGAGGTCTATAAGCTTCGCGACATTCAGCGCTACTGCAGGACCAAGATCATCCCCCAGGCCATTCCGTCGCTCAACGATATTACGGAGATCAAGGCGGAGAAGATCATGGATCAGGTGGCGGAGCAGATAAGCGGATCGGATCTGAGCAGGATGGTCAACCTGATCGAGAAGAAAATGCTGGAGCGGGATTTTACCTCCATGGATGTCGCGGCGGCGCTGCTGAAGATGGCCATGGGCGAAGAGAATGAGGATATCTCTGAGAGCGGCGTTCCCAGATGGCTCGACGATCTGGACCGCTACGGAAGAGGAGGATACGGCAGGGAAGGCCGCGGCGGCCGCGGTTATTCGAGGGACGGCGGCAGAGGCGACCGCGGCTGGGACGAACGGCGCGGCAGAGGCGGCTCTGACGCGCACCGTGACCGGAGCCGGCGGGAAGGAGCCGACGGGATGGTCCGCCTTTTCATCAATATCGGAAAGGATCAGAACATCCGGCCGGGAGACATCCTGGGAGCCATTGCCGGGGAATCCGGGATCTCCGGAAAACTGGTGGGGAGCATCGATATGTACGACGGCTATACGTTTGTGGACGTGCCCGAGGAGAATGCGGACCAGGTTATGAAGGCCATGAAAAATGCCAGGATAAAAGGAAAAAATGTGCGGATGGAAGTTGCCCACTGAGTCACTGAAAAAGAGGGTGTCCCTCAAGTCATTTCAAATGACTTTTGGGACACCCTCTCCGTACTGCTGCCTGTCAGAATACCGCTCCGGCTTCAGCTCTGCTTCGTCCGGGCGGAGCGGATCTCCGCGGCTGCGTCGGCATCTGTCTTTTCCACTTTGATTTCCCAGTGAATGAGGAAGGTCAGAGCGGCCCGGAGCGCGATGATAGCCGCGACGACCGCGACCTCGCTCAGCTGGCGCACGATGACAGTCCTCAGGATCTCGCTTCCCAGCTTGAATTCCAGTCCGAGAGCCATTCCGGTCGCCAGGTTCAGGCGGATCTGCGGATTTCGCTTCACATAATCCAGGATCCCCCGGCACCCGGAGATGATGATGACGAATACACCGACAAACTCAAATACCAGGATCGCAATATCTACCACATGGGTCAGAAGCTGTTCCAGTAAGTCATAAAGTTCCATACGCACGTTCTCCTTTGCTGAGAACATTATAACATTCCGGGATCCTTTTTACAATACGATACGCCTTATTTCGACTTGACTTCCTTCCACATTTCATTGTACATCATGTCCACGTCTTCTCCCAGATAGGAAAAAACTTCACAGTTGTTCAGGGAGTCCACGTCCGGGAAGACCGCCTTGTTGTTCTGGAGATCTTCGTCCAGGAGATCAAAGGCCCCTTTGTTGGGTGTCGCGTAGGTGATATATTCAAAATTCATCTTGGCTATATCGGGACGGCACAGGAAATCGATCCATTTTTCAGCGTTTTCTTTGTTCCTGGCATTGGCCGGGATCACCCAGGAGTCGATCCACACATTGGTTCCCTCCTCCGGGATCACATACTCCAGAGAATAATCCAGCCCGAGATTTTCCACCTCTTCCTGAATATAGAGCATTTCGCCGGAGTAGATAACGCCGATAGCGGCCTCGCCGCCGATCATCTTGTCGCGGACCTGGTCGATGACGTAAGCCTGTACCAGAGGCTTCTGCCGGATCAGAAGGTCGCGTGCCTCGGCAAGTTCGTCCGGATCGGTGGAATTCATGGAGTAGCCCAGGGCTTTAAGCGCCACCATAAAAGCGTCGCGGACGCTGTCCTGCATCAGGATCTCGCCGTCGAATTTCTCATCCCACAGATCCATCCATTTGGTCGGAACATCCTCAGGCGCTACCATGCCGGTGTTGTAAAGGATGCCGACCGTTCCCCAGGTATAGGGGACCGAGTATTTGTTCTCCGGATCAAAGGCCCTCGACCGCTCGATGTACTCCGGATCGATCTGGGAGTAGTTGGGGATATTGTCAAAGTTGATCTCTGCCAGAAGGTTATTATCGATCATCTTCTGGATCATGTAGTCGGAGGGACATACCACGTCATAGACGCGGGCCCCGGCTTCGATGATGGGGTACATCTCTTCGTTCGTCTCAAACATATCGTAGATGACCTTGATCCCCGTTTCCTCTTCAAACATATCGATGACTTCCTCGTCGATATATTCTCCCCAGTTATAAACATACACTTCGCCGGCACTTCCGGCTCCGCTGGACGAAGAGCAGCCGGAAAGAACGGCGGATGCGGCCGTTACGGCAGCCAGCGAGACCGATAAAAATCTTTTTTTCATAATGATTTCTCCTCCTTTTTTTTACCTGGCATAAAATTGGCGGCGATCAGGAGCGCAAGCACCGTCACGAAGATCACCGTGGAAAGCGCGTACATGGACGGCTTGATGCCTCTTCGCACTTCGCTGTAGATGAGCGTCGATAAGGTGTTGACGCCCGCGCCCTTGGTGAAGTGGGTAATGATAAAATCGTCCAGGGACATGGTGAATGCCAGCAAAAATCCGGACAGCACCCCCGGCATGATATCGGGGAATACGACCTTGAAAAATGCGTAGACCGGCGAGGCGCCGAGGTCCAGGGCCGCCTCATAGGTACTCTTGCTGGTCTGCTTCAGTTTCGGCATGACGCTCAGGACCACATAGGGCAGATTGAACGTAATGTGACCGAGAAGGATCGTCGTGCGCCCCAGGGTGATCCCGAATGCGATGAATCCCAGCATCAGAGAGATTCCCGTAACGATCTCCGCGTTCAGCATGGGGATATTGCCGAGACTGGTAAGAAGCGCCCGGGGCGTCCGCTTCATGCTGTTCATGCCGATTGCGGCCGCCGTGCCGATAACGGTGGCGATCAGGGCCGACATGAACGCAATGTACAGCGTGTTCTGGAGGGCGGCCATGATGGAAGGACTGTCAAACATCTGCGCGTACCAGCTCAGCGTGAAGCCGCCCCACTGGGCGCGTGACTTGGAACTGTTGAAGGACAGCGCCATCATGGTCAGGATCGGGGCGTAGAGGAATATCAGGATCACGCCCAGATAGCCGTTCTCTGCGGCGCGGAGGATCTTTTCTGTACTCTTTTTCATCAGAATGCCGTTCCCTCCCCGTTCTTATCGTATTTTTCCACCAGCATCATGCTGATCAGAATAAAGATCATCAGGACCAGAGACAGGCCGGAGCCCAGGTTCCAGTTCCCGCTTTTGGTAAACTCCTGCTCGATCACATTGCCGATCAGCAGGATCTTGCCTCCGCCGAGCAGGTTTGAAATGACGAATGTGGTCAGGGCGGGCACGAAGACCATGGTGATGCCGCTGATGATGCCCGGAAGGCTTAGGGGGATCCACACCCACACGAGGGTCTGGAAGAAATTGGCCCCCAGATCTCTGGCCGCGTTGATGGTATTGTCGTCGATCTTGCAGAGGACATTGTAAAGGGGGAGCACCATAAAAGGAAGGAAGTTGTATACCATGCCGAGGATGATGGCTCCCGGAGTATTTATAATGGAAATGCCGGGCAGATGGAGAAAGCTCAGGAACGCGTTGATCGCTCCGTTTTTCTCAAGCAGGGTCTGCCAGGCCAGAGTGCGCAGCAGGAAATTCATCCACATGGGCATGATGAACAGGAAGATCACGAAGCTCCCTCTGCCCACGCCGCGCTTCCGGAGGACCATAGCCAGGGGGAACGCGAGGAGGAGGCAGATCACGGTGCTTGCCAGAGACAGGAGCAGGGCAAGCCACAGGGCCTTCGCGTGCTCTTCCCTGGCGATCTCCATGATGTTGGCCAGAGTGAATGCCCCGGAGGCGTCGGTCAGACCGTAATATACGATCATGAGGAGCGGTATGACGGTGAAGCCGATGACCCATACGATATACGGGCCTGCTAACAGTTTTCTATTCATTGACTCCCACGGCCTCCTCATCCTCCGATGCCGGTTTGTTCATGATCTGGATATTGAACGGATCCACATGGATCCCCACCTGCCGGCCCACGGGGCACATCTGTGTGCTGTGCACCAGCCACTCGTAGCCGTCCGGCGTGGTGACTTCCATTTCATAGTGGACGCCCTTGAAGATCAGATGGGTACATATGCCGGTCAGGGTTCCGCGGTCCGGATCCACC
Organism: uncultured Lachnospiraceae bacterium; assembly: GCA_947630085.1. Taxonomy (GTDB): domain Bacteria; phylum Bacillota; class Clostridia; order Lachnospirales; family Lachnospiraceae; genus UBA3402. The sequence continues at coordinate 10,308 of CANRGP010000041.1, read as the reverse complement.
AGTTCCACGTCCTCCGGCCGGATGACCACATCCACGGGAGTGTTGTTGCCGAAGCCTTTGTCCACACAGGCAAATTTTGCGCCCAGGATCTCCACCAGCTCGTCGCGGATCATAGTGCCGCCCAGTATATTGCTGTCGCCGATAAAATCCGCCACAAACGCGTTTTCCGGTTCGTTGTAGATCTGCTCGGGGGATCCCATCTGCTGAATGTATCCCTGGTTCATGACGACAATGGTGTCCGACATGGTCAGCGCTTCTTCCTGATCGTGGGTCACGTAGATGAATGTGATCCCCAGTTCCTTCTTCATGCGGATCAGCTCGTACTGCATATCCTGGCGGAGCTTCAGGTCGAGCGCGCCCAGCGGTTCATCCAGGAGGAGCACGCGCGGCTCGTTGACGATGGCGCGGGCGATGGCGATCCTCTGCTGCTGTCCGCCGCTCAGCGAGTCCACCGTGCGGTTCTCGTAGCCGTCCAGATTGACCAGCTTCAGCGCGTACCGGATCTTGTCCTGTATGTAGGATTTGGGCTTGTTTTTGATCCGGAGCCCAAACGCGATGTTTTCCGCAATATTCATATGAGGAAACAGCGCGTATTTCTGAAAAACGGTATTCAGCTGGCGTTTGTTGGGCGGGAGCGCGGAGATGTCGTTTCCTTCAAAGATCACCTTGCCCGTATCTGCTTTTTCAAAGCCTCCGATGATGCGCAGCGTCGTGGTCTTTCCGCAGCCGCTGGGGCCTAAAAGCGTGACAAATTCGTTTTCCTTTACGGAGAGGTTCAGATCGTCGAGAACCAGATCTCCGTCAAAGCTCTTAGAAATGTTGACCAGATCGATCAGTGACTGACTCATGGTTCGTTTCCTCCTGTGACCGCGGCCGGCGTCCTCAGCGGCCGGGGTGGGTATGATGTATCTGCCGGAAAGAGCGGCTCCGGCTAAAAGCTGGGCGGCGTGCTGATCCAGAGCAGCACCGCGCCGGACTTGCTTGTCAGATAGTGCTGCCGGTCCGGAGTAAAGTAGAACGATTCTCCTTTCCGGGCCCGGTACGTCTTCCCGCCCAGATGGATCGAGACGGCGCCCTGAAGGATATAACCGAATTCTTCCCCTTCATGGGGATTGTCGGGATAGGTGGATCCGCCCGCGTCCAGGCGCAGGAGGATGGGTTCCATCATGTTCTTCTGCGCGTTCGGGATGATCCATTGGATCTGGTTGAGCAGGTCGGAGTCGTATTTCTCAAAATAATCGTCTTTTCCGAATACGATCTGTTCCTCCGGAGCCTCGCTGAAAAATTCGGCGGTTGTGGTTCCCAGACACTGCAGGATGTCCATGAGCGTCGCGATGGAGGGAGATGTCAGGTTCCTTTCCATCTGGGAGATAAAGCCCTTGGAAAGCTCCGCCCGGTCGGCAAGCTCCTCCTGGGTCAGTCCCTTCAGCACCCGCAGCGCCTTTAATTTTGCCCCGATATCCATATGCTGCCTCCGTTTTCAGACATTATTACAGTTCTAATCAAAAAGTTTACAAATACTAACTGACAATAAAAATAATTTAGAAGTTTACAAATAATAAACAAGACGCAAGTATCATTATACAGAAAAAAATGTATATGTCAATAGATTTTTTGTGAAAGATATGTTATACTGATTACAGTTCAGCCGCCGTTCGGACTGCGGCTTGTGTCTGTGAGCACATACATCATACCAGGTTTCAGGAGCAAGGGGGGTTACCTATGAAAGACAGATATATTGCCTATATCGGATCCTATTCGTATATCGGCAAGGCAAGGGGTATCACGATCTGTGATGTAAATGTGGAGAAGGGGATTCTCATTCCCCGCGGAGAGGTGGACGTGGACAACTCTTCGTATGTGACCGTATCTCCGGACGGGAGAACGCTGTATTCCATTGCGGACGAGGGCGTAGTGTCGTTCCGGATCCATGGGGACGGATCCCTTACGAGACTGAATACGGCGAACATCCGCGGGATGCGCGGCTGCCAGCTTTCGGTGGATCCGGACGGCAGATATCTGTATGTGGCGGGATACCATGACGGAAAAGCGACGGTCATGTATCTCAATCCGGACGGCAGCGTAGGCGCGGTGGCCGCCGGGGTCTATCATAAGGGCCTTGGCAGCGTGGCTGAGAGGACGTTCCGGCCCCATGTGAGCTGCGTCAGGAGGACCCCGGACGGCAAATATGTAATCGTTGCGGATCTCGGTATGGATCTTCTTAAAGTCTACCGGATGAGCGAGTCCGAGGGAGAGCTGATCCTGGTGGACACGATCCCCTGCGATCTGGAGTCGGCGCCGCGCCATTTTATTTTCAGTGCCGACGGCAGATTCATGTACCTGATGTATGAGGTCAAGAATGTGATCGACGTATATACCTATCAGACGGGGGACAAGACCCCCCGGATCGAGAGGATCCAGAGCATTCCCTCCATGGGGGAGAGGCACAGCCAGCTGACGGCGGCCTGCACCATTCATTTCTCATCCGACGAGAAATATCTGTTCTGCAGCAATGCCGGGGACGATACCATCAGCCTTTACAGCAGGGATCCCGAGACGGGGCTGCTGACTATGATGTGCTGCCTGCCGGTGAGCGGAGAGTATCCGAAGGAGATCGCTGTTTTTCCGGACGACAGGCACGTAGCTTCTCTCAATCACGAGACGGGTACGGTCACGTTTTTCCATGTGGATTATGAACAGAGTCTCCTGGTCATGTGCGCCATGCCGCTCCATATCGACGAGCCAAACTGCTGCGTGATCGTGAAGCTTCCGGAGGAGGAAGACCGGCAGGCCGGCGCGTGACGGTACTTGATGTGAGAAAGATCCGCCGGCGCACGGCGGCCGGATGAGAGAGATGCCGGCGCGTGATATAAGAAAGATCCGCCGGCGCGCGGCGGCCGGAATACAGGTATGGGGACAGAAAGGACAGGCTTATGGCAGGATCTTCCTGGGGAACGATACTGAAGATGACTACGTGGGGGGAATCCCACGGGGAAGGACTCGGCGTGGTAGTGGACGGCTGCCCCGCCGGTCTTGCGCTGTGCGGCGATGATATCCAGAAATATCTGGACAGGAGAAAGCCCGGGCAGAGCAGATACACCACTCTTCGCCATGAGGGCGACCGGGTGGAGATCCTCTCCGGCGTTTTTGAGGGCCGGACTACGGGAACGCCGATTTCCATGATGATCCGGAATACGGATCAGAGATCGGCCGATTACAGCCAGATCATGGATACCTACCGCCCCGGCCATGCCGATTATACGTATGATGCCAAGTATGGGTTCCGGGACTACCGCGGAGGCGGTCGGTCCTCCGCCAGGGAAACCGCGGGGCGCGTGGCGGCGGGCGCGGTGGCGGCCAGGCTGCTGGAGAGTCTGGGGATCACCGTGTCGGCTTATACCAGGAGCATCGGCGGGGTCCGGATCGACTACAGCCGTTTTGACCCGGATGAAGCGGCCCGCAACCGGCTGTGTATGCCGGATGCCGAGGCGGCGGCCCGTGCTTCGGCGTATCTGGAGGAGCAGATGAGCCGCGGCGATTCGGCGGGAGGCGTAGTGGAATGCGTGGTGAAGGGGCTCCCCGCGGGAATAGGAGAGCCCGTATTTGAGAAGCTGGATGCCAGGCTCGCCCATGCGCTCATGTCCATCGGGGCGGTGAAGGGCGTGGAGATCGGCGACGGGTTTGCCGCTGCCGAGAGCACGGGATCTGCAAACAACGACGGCTTTTGCGGGAAAAACCCCGAGGATATACCGGCCGGCGGATCTGAAGGCGCGAACACGTCGTCCATCCGAAAGACGAGCAACCATGCCGGAGGGATCTGGGAGGCATCAGCGACGGAGATACGCTGATTCTCCGCGCGGCGTTCAAGCCCACGCCGTCCATCGCCGGGCCTCAGAATACGGTGAACCGCGAAGGGCAGCCGGTGGAGCTGACCGTAAAGGGCCGCCACGATCCGGTGGTGGTTCCGAGAGCCGTGGTGGTAGTGGAGATGATGACCGCTTTTACGATCGCGGATCTTCTTCTTCTGAACATGAGCTCCAGGATGGACCATGTAAAGAAAATATACGGATGACGGAGATGGAGGACAGGATCATGAAAATCGCACTTGCCAACGATCCCACGGCGAAGGATATGAAGCCGGAGATCATCACACATCTGGAATCAAGAGGATATGAAGTGATCGACCTCGGATGGAACGAGGAGGACGCTTCGGGCGACTATCCCATATACGGGGAGAAGATCGGCCGCTTTGTGGCGGAAGGCGGCGCGCCTCTGGGTATCGCGATCTGCGGTACCGGAGTAGGGATCAGCATCGCGGCCAACAAGGTGAAGGGGATCCGCGCCTGTGTCTGCAGTGAACCGTATACATCCAGCCTGTCAAGGCAGCATAACGATTCCAATATTCTGGCGTTCGGAGCCAGGGTGGTAGGCGCAGAGCTGGCAAAGATGATCATAGACGCCTGGCTGGATGCGGAGCCCTCTGATGTGGAGCGGCATCGTCGGAGAGTGGGTATGCTGTGCGCCATTGAGGAAAGATTCGGGCAGTGATATCTGTAAGAACGGGATCAGGCCGGTGACGGACGGCAGGAAGCAGAAGGAGGATTCCGGATGAACAGCTATATCAGCCTTTTTGACGTGATCGGTCCCAATATGATCGGCCCGTCCAGCTCCCATACCGCGGGGGCGGTAAATCTGGCGCTTATGGCCTACCAGCTGTTTGCCAGACCCATTGCCAGGGTGAAATTTACCCTGTACGGCTCCTTCGCGCAGACCGGACGCGGACACGGGACGGACAAAGCGCTTTTAGGAGGGATCCAGGGTTTTGCCACCGACGACGTGCGTATCCGGGACTCGTATGCCCTGGCGGATGCGGCCGGGCTCGAGTATGAATTTGTCTGGGACGAGACGACAAGGACGGACCATCCCAATACCGTGGATATCCGTCTGGAAAGCCCCTCCGGCGAGGTACAGACCGTCCGGGGGGAGTCTGTCGGGGGAGGAAAGATCCGGATCCTTCTTATCAACGGGATCCGGGTGGATTTTACCGGCGAGTACAGTACGCTGGTCGTCAGGCACGCGGATCAGCCGGGAGTAGTAGCCCATGTGACGCAGGTTCTCAGCCGCCACGGGATCAATATCGCATATATGAGACTTTACCGGGATCACAAGGGAGGCACGGGATATCTGATCGTGGAATCCGACGAGAGCATACCGGGCCATTTCCTGAAAGAGATCCGGGAAAACGAGATGGTGCATGAGATCATGCTGATACAGATCTGAAGGGCAAAGAGAACCGCAGATAGACAGATACAGACCGGGAGACAAGGATATGAGTATGGATTTCAGCAGCGGGAAAGAACTGGATCAGCTGTGCCGGGATCGGGGGATCCGCATCTCGGACGCGATGATGGGGCGGGAGACGGAGCTGGGGCATACGGACGAAAAAACGGTGCGGGAGCGCCTGAAACGATCTCTGAAGATCATGGAGGCGTCGGTTCATGAGCCGTTGGGACAGCCCCGCCGGTCTTTGTCGGGCCTGATCGGCGGCGAGGCGTGGAAGGTGTATGACGCCGCCGCCCGCGGGGCCGGGGAGATGCCGCCGGGAGGACCCGGGAACCCAACCCCCGCGCTGCTCTGCGGAGAGGCGCTGACGAGGGCGATCGCCTATTCAATGGCGGTCCTGGAGGTGAACGCGGCCATGGGCCTGATCGTAGCCGCGCCCACCGCGGGCTCTTCGGGCGTACTTCCCGGAACGCTGTTTTCCCTCTCGGAGATCTTTGACTGGTCCGGGGAAAAGCAGGCGGACGGCCTGCTGAACGCGGGAGCCATCGGATACCTTCTGATGCGCAACGCTTCCGTGTCCGGCGCGGAAGCCGGATGTCAGGCAGAAGTGGGAGCGGCGTCCGCCATGACGGCAAGCGCCGTTACCGAGCTGATGGGAGGAACGCCGGAAATGTGTCTTGAGGCAGCCAGCCTCGCGATATCCAATCTTTTGGGACTGGTCTGCGACCCCATCGCCGGCCTGGTGGAGGTTCCCTGCCAGAGCCGGAACGCCGTGGGAGTGGCCAATGCGTTTACCTGCGCCCAGCTGGCGCTTTCCGGGATAACTCATCCGGTTCCTTTTGATGAGATGGCGGATGCCATGTACCGGGTGGGGAGGTCGCTTCCGTGGGAGCTGCGGGAGTCCGCCAGGGGCGGAAACGCGGCTACCCCGACGGGACGCCGCTGCGCGGCGAAGAGCGGATGTGCCGAATGCCATATGTAAAACAAAAGTGCCGGAGGCGGCCTCAGAACCGCCCCGGCACTTTTTGATCGAGGATATTATTCCGCCATCAGCTTCTGGTATGTTACGTGCTGCTCAAGGGCAGCGGTCATCCGGGGCATCTCGGAGAGATCGCCCAGGAGGATCACGCCGCAGAGGCGGTTGTTTAAGAAGTAATATTTCTTATACTGGCCTTTTCCCATATCCCGGAACTCTACGGTCTTGTAGAGAAGCTTCGGGTTCTTGCCGTTGTCCCCGGCGGCGAACAGGGCGGTATTCATGCCGTGGAATGTGAGAGCGGCGGATACCGGTACATATTCCGTTTCCTCGCCGGCGGCGTTGGCGCCTGCCACCCGCCCCTGCTCGGACGCCTCCGGCCAGATGCCGGAGTTGACTCCCTGATATTCAGCGCAGTCGCCGCAGGCGTAGACGCCGGGAATTCCGGTTTCCATCCGGCTGTTGACCTTGACGGCGCGGCCGATCTCCATTCCCATACCGGCGGCCAGGGCCGTATTGGCGCGGATGCCGGCGGAGATGATCACCATCTGTGCGTCGAAGGAACGTCCGTCTGCCAGGAGGACGCCTGTGACGTGGGAGGAGCCGTCCGGACCGGCGCTTCCCGTGATTTCCGTGACATTTGCGCCGGTCAGGATCTGGATCCCCTGCTTTGCGGCGGCCGCTTTCAGGATCTCGCCCGCGCTTTCATCCAGCTGTCTGCCCATCAGGATGGGAGCGGCTTCCAGAACGGTCACGTCGAGGCCGGCTTTTTTCAGCTCCCAGGCCGCTTCAAGACCCAGTACCCCGCCTCCGATGACCACGGCGGAGCCGGAGCGCTTCATCAGACCCTCGATCCGGCGCACATCATCCAGGCGGCGGATCGAAGCCACTTCCGGAAGCTCGGATCCTTTGATCGGCGGTATGAAGCATTCGCTTCCCAGAGCGTAAATCAGCCGTGTATAATGGATTTTTGCCCCGTCGTCCAGGCAGACCGTCCGGTCTTTGGTGTCAACGGAGACAGCCTTCTTGCCCAGTATCTGATAGACATGGTTGGCTTCGTACCATCCGGCGTCCTCGACGGCGATCTGCTCCGCGTCCAGGCCGGCCACAAGAGCCTTTGTCAGCATGGGACGGTTGTACGAGGAATATTCTTCCTCGGATATGAGAATGACCGTTCCGGTCTTGTCTCTTTCACGGATGGCTCTGGCGGCATTTATGCCGGCGGCTCCGTTGCCCAGGATCACATAGTATTCGTTCGTATTGTTGACAAAGCCGCTTTCTTCGACTTCTACCGGGACAAAGTTCTCTTTGCCTACGCCGCAGACAGGGCAGACTTCGATGGAAGAATCGAAGATCTCTCCGCAGACCAGACATTTGACCAGCTGCCGGGTTCCCTTCTTTTTCGGAAGGACCACCTCTTTGTTTTGGACGCGGCAGCCGAACTGGTAGCCGAACTCATAGGCCGTGACCAGGTCGGCCTCGCTGGGCTTGAAGCGGATCTTCAGCCCGTCGGTGACCTTCATCTTCAGCTGCTTTAAGCGGTCGATGATATTGGGTACGCCCTCGCCGCTCCAGCCGTAGCTTCCGAACGCGCTGGCGTGTTTGCCTCCGTGGGTGCCCGGGAACATGGAGATGACCAGGTCCCAGATGGGCTGCAGGGCGTCGCCTACGATGGTCGGGGTGCCGAACAGCAGGCCGTCGGCAAACAGCATTTCTTCGTTCACCTTATCCTTGTCGGCGGTGACCATATCATAGATCCGCACATCCACGTCGCCGCTGTCGCGGACGCCCTCGGCGATCTTTTCCGCCAGCATACCGGTATAGCCGTAGGCGCTGACATAGGGGATCACGACGGTCTTCTTCGTGTTCGGATTGACTACGGTGGACCATTCCCGGTAGGTTTTCATGACCTGGGGGATCCGGTCCCCGACGAGCACCGGACCGTGTCCGGTGGCAATCATGGTGATGTCCATCCCCTCCACCCGGTTCAGCGCCTTCAGCATGAACGGCTTGAAGGGGCCGATGATGCAGTCATAATAATAGCGGAGAGCGCTCCGGTAATCGTCTTCGTTCTTTATGGCGGTGGAAACCACCTCGGGCAGGCAATAGTGGGAACCGAAGGAATCGCAGGTCACAAGGATCTGTTCCTCCTCGATGAAGGTATACATGGTATCCGGCCAGTGAAGGTTGGGAACGACCAGAAACCGCAGGGTCTTGTTTCCGATGGTCATGGTCTGGTTGTCCTTGACGGGAAGGCTCACAAAATCCCGGTTGACGATCTCCTTCAGGAAGCCGATGGCCGTGGCTGTGGCGATGATCTTCATCTGCGGGCTGTAGTCCAGAAGCATCTCCACGCTTCCGGCGTGGTCCGGCTCCGTGTGGCTGACCACCAGATAGTCGATCCTGGTTACGTCTATGACCTCTTTCAGCTTGCTCAGATATTCTTCAAAGAATTTCGCTTTCGCGGTTTCAAACAGGATCGTCCTGCCGTCTGCCTTCAGCACATAAGAATTGTAGGTGGTACCGAATTCGGTGTACATGATGATGTCGAAAACGCGCAGCTTGTCGTCGATAATACCCGTCCAGTAAAAGTCGTCTCTCAGTTTGATTGATTGCATATGAGGATGCTCTCCTTTCATGTAATTTTGCGGCGCGGCGTCCGGAAAGCCGCCGCTTTGCGCCGGCCGCTGTCAATATGAAAATTATATCCCAACCGCGGCGGGATTACAACCGGTTTTTGCAGCAGCCGTCCCTACATTTGCGCCAGAAGAAGCGCGGCATATAAAACCGCCCCGCCGTGAAACGACCGGGGATCATAGCCGCATGAGCGGTGTATGCGGTCAAGGCGGTACTGCAGCGTATTTTTGTGCAGATGGAGGCGTTCGCCGGCCTGCTTGAGCGAGCGGTTTTCCGCGAAATAGATCTGCAGGAGCGAGCGGTCGTCTTCGTCCAGGCCGGAAATGGTCTTCCGGAGGAAGGATTCACGCGCGGGAGCGGAGACGCTTCCCAGGAGAAGATCCAGGTCCAGATCGTCGTAGACGGCAAGAGACTGGTCCGGACGCAAACTGCGCAGGGCAAGATCGGCGGTCTGATAGGAGCGGTACAGGCCGGAAACGGAACAGCTCTCTCCCAGCGCGATCTGAAGTATGCGGCCATGCCTTTCCGTCAGTCCGGAAAACAGGTGCCAGCCGCTTTTGCATTCCCGTTCGCTCATGATGAGAAGATATTCGTTCGGGTAATTGAAGGTGTAAAGAGGCGAACCGGTCTGATCAAACGTCTGGAAGATCTGCTGCTCGATCAGAAAGAGATTATTCGGGTTGAACCGGGAGTCCAGGCGGACGATCAGGGCGCGGAACCGCTGATTCTGGCGGATCCCGTATTCAGCCAGAAAGTCGGACAGATACCGGAGGTTTAAGGCGTCCTGGCTGACGAGAGAGCGGATCATATAATTCATGCGGCTCCTTCGGTCGCTGCTCTGCCTGTCCAGATCGCGTTCCCGCAGGATCAGGGAGGTGATGCGCTGGGCCAGATAGGCATACCGCCTCACCTCTTCGGGATCGCCGGTAATGCCGATGGCCGCCACAGCGCTTCCGTTGTAAATGATGGGAATATTAACGCCCTTCTGAGTGCCGTAATAGCTGCCCTCTTCTGTGACCTCCAGCGTGGTGCGGGAAAGGATAACTTCTCTTCCCGCCTCGTGGAAGGTATCTACGCGGCCGGGATCGGTGCTGGCGATGATGAGGCCGTTTTCATTGATGAAATTGACGTTCTGGCCGCAGACATCCTTGACGGTGGCTACGATCTGCTGGGCGGTACTGCGGGAGATGACGGACATGGGCAGGGCTCCTTTCGATGCGTTTGGATATTGATTTCCCCGAAGGCGGTTTCCCGAAAAACCGGTACAGGGTACAGCACAGTGTTATGTTATATATACCATATAAACAAAATTATTACAATATATTTTTGTCTTATAGTTTGTGTCAAGTATTCGTTGGCACTTTTTCTGTTTTCTTTATGACCTCTTGCTTTTATCGCAATAAGTACTGCCA
>CANRGP010000040.1 GCA_947630085.1 uncultured Lachnospiraceae bacterium | reverse complement strand
AACCGGCGAAAACCAGTGTATCACACGCAGAAAAAAAAATCAAGATTTTCAGACGTATTTTTCTTCCTTTTCCTCCGCTCTTCTCTCCCCGTCCTTCACGCCGCCGCTCCCATCGCCCCGGAAGAACCGATCCCCATAGATCCGATATACGTCTGCCCGTTTCCGCCCGCACAGGCCCTCCGCATAAAAAAGTACAGCGAAAGAGCCAGTGGGGTAACTGGCTCTTTCAGGAGAAGGTATTTCGTTTCTTATGGGGTGTAGCAAAAACTAAATAATGTATTGGGGGGTACGTCAATTATACTATCATACCCGGATGATTTTGAAAAGGGGTAGTATTCACAAATTTCACAAAAACGCGACCTCGATTTTGTGCAATCTGTACATTCACGCAAACATCTGCTCGAATTCTTCCTGCCCGATCTTCTCTTTTTCCATGAGGATCTCCGTGCAGCGGTGAAGAATGTCTATATGCTGCTCGATGATCTCCTTCGCCTTTTCGTAGCACTCGTCGATGATACGTTTTACCTCGCTGTCAATGATGGAGGTCACCTGCTCCCCGTAGCTCTTGGCATGGGCAAGCTCCCTTCCGATAAAGACCTCCTCGCTGTCCGTCTCGTAATTGATGGTGCCCACTTTCTCCGACATTCCGTACTTGATCACCATCGCTCTGGCAATGGAGGTCGCCTGCTTGATGTCCTGAGACGCTCCCGTGGTGATATCATCCAGGATCAGCTCCTCCGCGATGCGGCCGCCCAGGGAAACCATGATATTCTGCAGCATCTTGCCTCTGGTGTCGAACATCTCATCCTTCTCCGGCAGAGGCATCGTATAGCCCGCGGCGCCCAGTCCCGTAGGAATGATGGAAATCGTGTGCACCGGGCCGACGTCCGGAAGGATATGGAAGAGAATGGCGTGGCCCGTCTCATGATACGCCGTAATGCGCTTTTCCTTCTCCGATATCACTCTGCTGCGCTTTTCAGCGCCGATCCCCACCTTGATGAAGGAGCGGTCAATGTCGTTCTGCGTGATAAATTTCCGGTTCTCGCGCGCCGCCAGAATGGCGGACTCGTTGAGCAGGCTTTCCAGATCCGCCCCGGTGAACCCTGCCGTAGTCCTCGCCACCCGCTCCAGGTCCACATCGTCTCCCAGCGGCTTATCCTGCGCATGAACGCGAAGGATCTCCTCGCGGCCCCTCACATCCGGACGGCCCACCACGATCTTGCGGTCAAATCTTCCCGGACGGAGAATGGCCGGATCCAGAATATCCACCCGGTTGGTGGCCGCCAGGACGATGATCCCTTCATTGGCCCCGAAACCGTCCATCTCCACCAGGAGCTGGTTCAGCGTCTGTTCTCTCTCATCATGGCCGCCGCCCAGGCCGGTCCCTCTCTGTCTGGCCACGGCGTCTATCTCGTCAATGAAAACGATGCAGGGGGCGTTCTTTTTGGCGTCCTCAAACAGGTCGCGGACACGGGACGCACCCACTCCCACAAACATCTCCACGAAGTCGGATCCGGAAATGCTGAAAAACGGAACTCCGGACTCCCCGGCTACGGCCTTGGCAAGAAGGGTCTTTCCCGTTCCCGGAGGGCCTACCAGAAGGACTCCCTTGGGGATCCTGGCTCCCAGCTCCGTATATTTTTGGGGGTTCCTCAAAAAGTCCACCAGCTCCTCCAGGTCTTCCTTTTCCTCCTGGAGCCCGGCAACCTTTTTGAAGTTGAATTTGCCGGCTTCCTGGCTCAAACGCGCCCGGCTCTTTCCGAAGTTCATCATCCTCGCGTTGGCCCCGCCGCCGGCGGCCGCCCTGGCATTCATCATCGCAAACAGGGCAAGGATGAGCACTCCCGATATCAGGAGCGGCAGAATGATCGTCAGGAAATAATTCTCCTGGGGAACATCCTGCAGCCCGAACTCCACCTGATTCTCCTTCAGATATTCCTGCTCCGCCACCACGTCCGAAACGTAAAGCCGGTAGACGGAGCCGTCCTTCATCGTCAGCTGGAGCTGCCCCGTCGGCGTTTCTTTATTCTGTATCACATCGACGAACGCTACCCGGCCCGTCTCCACGGCCTGCATATATGCCTGCTGTGTCATGTCGTCGGGGTATCTCTGTCTGGAAAACATATTCACCAGGAAAAATACGATCAGGATCAACAGGATAATCCCCAGTCCGCTGCCCATCGTCTGACGCTGTTTCAATTCAGATATCCTCCTTAAATTCTACTATTCCGATGTATGGAAGATTGCGGTACCTCTGATCATAGTCCAGCCCGTAACCCACCACAAATTTATCCGGTATCGAAAAGCAGGTGTAGTCCACCTTGACCTGTTTCTCCTCCCTGCGGCCCGGTTTGTCAAGAAGCGTACAGATCCGGATGCTTTTGGGGCCTCTCTGCTTCAGGATCTGGATCAGGTACGCAAGGGTCCTCCCGGAGTCGATAATGTCCTCCACGATCAGAACATCCTTGCCCTCGAGCGGCTCATCCAGATCCTTGACGATCCGGACCACGCCGCTTGATTCCGTCCCGGAGCCATAGCTGGATACCGACATAAAATCCAGCGAAACCGGCACAGTGATCCGCTTGGACAGCTCACAGGTAAAGAAAACTCCTCCTTTGAGCACACAGATCATATGGATCGTCCCGCCTTCATAGTCGCTGTTGATCCGGCCGGCGATCTCACCGATCCTGCGCCCCACTTCCTCTTCCGGGATCAGAACCCGAACTTCCTCCGTCATCTTTCTCTCCTCCATGTGCCTGCACCTGCAGGATTTCTTTTGTGTCGTCCGTTACTTTATAGTATTCGCTGATCCGCCAGCCGACAATCCAGAGTATGTGCTTTCCTTCGGCAAGAACAGGAATACCGTCCCGCAGCCGGAGCGGGATCTTCTGATCGATCAGATACGATTTCAGGCTTTTGCGCCCTCCTCCCTTCAGGGAAATATAATCGCCGCTCTCACGGTGCCTTACCAGAAGCGTTCCTTTTATTTTATCATAATCAAACCATTTCGTATACCGGTTTTCCGGGATTTTCTGATTTTTTTCATACGCGAAGCGGCTGAACTCCAGCGTCATCATCTGCTCCCCCTCTCCGGATGCGGTCTGAATACCGAGGCGTTCTCCCCTCGGCAGACTGTCCGGCCGGAAGCCCGGCGCCGCGTCCTGTCGCGTATCCTCCCGTTCTTCGGCCCGCTGCAGGCGGATCGTTTCGTATTCCCGGACCGCCTCCATGCCGTAGGGGAGCCGGACACGCTTTCCCGACCCCTTCTTCGCAAGTCCCAGGACCGCCTCGACATGGGCGGACGCAATATCCTTCGCGCGGCCCGCCTGCATACGGATCATGCCCATGACCACATACTCCGCCAGGATATCCGGCAGTTCCGACAGGACATCCGCTTTGATCCCGAGCCCTCCCGCCTGCCGCCGGCACTCCGTCTCCAGGATCCCGGCTGCCCTGCTCTCAAAATACGCGTCGGCCTCCGCCATCCTGCTTCCCGCCTCCGCAATATGTCTTGCCGCCCCCGGATTCACCTGGCTGCAGGCCGTCTGCAGGAGCTTCCGGATCCGGTTTCGTGTGTAATCGTCTGTTTCATTGGTGGAATCCGCGCAGTAGGGCTGTCCGATGCCCGCAAGGTATCCCAGGATCTCCTCCCTGCCCACGCACAGGAGCGGACGGATCACGCCGTTTTCTTCCGCCGCCATTCCGGAAAGCCCCTTAAGCCCGCTTCCCCGGAACAGGTTGTGAAGAATGGTCTCCGCCTGATCCTCCCTGTGATGTCCCACGGCTATGCGCGCTCCGCCCATACGCTCCGCTTCCTGCCGCAGGGCCCCGTAACGCAGGATCCGGCCCGCCTCCTCCTCGGAAATCCCTTTTTCCGCGGCATATTCCCGCGCACGCACATACACCGTCGTGCACAAAACCCCGCGCCGCCTCGCGAGTTCTTCTGTAAATTCCCGGTCGCGGTCCGCTTCTTCACCCCGGATCCCGTGGTGGATATGCACGGCCTCGACCTGCAGGTCCAGCTCATCCCGCAGCTCGCAGAGCAGACAAAGAAGAGCGGTGGAATCGGCCCCTCCCGAAACGCCGGCCACAACCCTTCCGCCCTTTTGCAGAAGATGATTCTGCTCAATGAACTGCTTCACCCGTTCCTTCATTGCCGGTACCTTCTTTCCCGCGACGCGCACGATCCTTTTCATCCGTTCTGCTTTTCTAATACTATACCCGCTTTTCCGCCTCCGCGCAATTCTTTTTTATCCGGTCACTGCTTCTTCCAGATCCCGCCGACCAGGACCGTCATATCGTCGGGCGGTTCCTCCGCGAATGTCTCCGCAAATTTCAGGATCATTTCCGCCAGGTCCTGGGGATTTTTCCGGTCGGCTCCCTCCAGATATTCCTTCAGCACGTTCTCCTTGTCCTCGCCGGGAAGCGCCTCCAGGATCCCGTCGCTGACCATAATGATCCTGTCGTCCTCCCACAGCTTCCGGGACATCAGCACCGGTTCCACCGGGCCTACCGCCCCCGCGGGGACGTTGTTCGCCTGAAGGATCTGGACGCCTCCGTCCCCCAGTATAAACGTAGCGCAGGCTCCCAGCTTTATGGCCTCCAGCACTCCCGCGTACAGGTCCACGCAGCAGAGGTCAACGGTAGCGGGGTGCTCCTCCTCGCCCGTCAAAAGGAGCACGGTGTTGACCAGCTTCAGGGCGGAGCGGGGAGGATAGCCCGCGCCCAGGAGCTGTTCCGTCAGCTCAATGACTCTCCGGCTTTCCTCCCCGGCCGATGCCCCGCTTCCCATTCCGTCGGAAAGGCTCATGATCACCTGGCCCGGCGTTTTCCTGCTCACGGTATAGTTGTCTCCCGATACCGTTTCCCCCGCTTTCAGGCGTCTG
Source organism: uncultured Lachnospiraceae bacterium (assembly GCA_947630085.1). Classification (GTDB taxonomy): domain Bacteria; phylum Bacillota; class Clostridia; order Lachnospirales; family Lachnospiraceae; genus UBA3402. Next base: position 13,130 of record CANRGP010000040.1, on the reverse strand, counting down.
GCGACGCCGTAAAGCATCTGGTAGGAGCCGTCCTCCAGGAAGCGTATCGTAGCGAAGTTCCGGTTGATGATGCTCCGGGAATCCCTGGCGGCGATCCATTTTCCGCTTTTCAGGGCCCTCTCCAGGCAGTCCGCCGCGTCCTGGGACGTGACGCACCTTCCGTCCAGCGTCTTTACCGTCAAAAACGCCTCCCGCCTCTTCCCTTCATACTGCAGGATGAGCATCCGGTCCACCTGCATATGTCTCCGCAGAAACATCCGCTTTACGGCCCCTTCCGCTTCTGATGTCACGTCCTTCGCCTGCTCCATCTGCCGGGAAAACTCCTCGAGTATGACCGCCAGCTCCCTGAACTGCGAGACGACCGCATCCCGGCTTTCCAGAAATCGGTTCTTCCAGGTGAGGTTCATCGTCGCCCGGCCTAAATTGCGGTTCAGGTTCCCGACATACGCCTCCTTTCTGCGGCACGTCTCCTGGAAGAGCCTGGGCATATCCTCGCAGGCCACGCTCCCGTTCTGCTCAAATGTACGGAGCAGGTAGTACAGATAGTAGTTTTCCTTTTCGCCCCCTTCATCACGCAGGCCGCATTGCCTGCAGTCTCCGCAGACCAGGGAAGCGGCCGTCTGCATGGCCGCAAGTCCGTCCGCGCGGCTCAGGCCGGAGCTCACGGATCTGTCCGCGTCAAAAGTTTTGGCCAGTTCTTCCAGGGAACCAGCCATATCATTCAGCTTGCTCGCCGTATATACATGAATATCCGCCATATCCCTATGGCCTGTCCTTTTTCCGAACACAAAAAATCCCTCCCGACTTCCGATGCAAAGATTCTGCCGCCGGCAGAATTCAATAGCATTATACATAGTCGGGAGGAAAATATTTGTCAAAATGACAACCCTGTTCCGCAAAAATCTTCGACAGGATCAGTTCTCGGGTTTTAAGAGGATCTCGTCCGGGTTCACCAGTCCCAGCTTCTCCTTGGCGATCTGCTCGATGTACTGTTTCGTCTGGACGAAAATGCGCTTCTCCTCCAGCTGCGCCGCCCTCTCCTCCTCGGCTTCCTTCTGCCGGAGCAGGTTCTCCTCGCGCACCCGGTACTCCTGATTCTTCTGTTCCAGCGAGGTTCCGCGGATATTTACCACGACGGCCAGGCTGAGTACGACAAACGTGATCCCCACGAGGGCCATCCGGTTGCCCATTCGATCCTGTTTTCTTCTCTTTGTCTTTCTCACTCCGCTCATTTTTTCACCTGTTTCTTTCGCAGCTTCCGCATCTTTAGCTTCATTCTAATGTATTCCTGTCCTTTTTTCAAGTACCTGAATACAATTCGGCTGATAAAATTCTGATAAGCGGCCATCCCGATCACGGTTCCCGCTATGGCATAGGCTCTGAGGGCCCCGTTATTCTGCTCATACAGAAGCCCGAATGTCACAAATCCGCAGTAGATCCCGTAGCACAGGTCTTCGGCGCCGACTCCCGCGCGGCTGTGCGGGCAGATCATGCGGAACAGGCGGAGAAGATCATAGACCATCATCAGCCCCGCGCCGGTGGCAAGGCTTGCGAGAAACAGACGGACCTCATACCAGATGGCTGCGCTCAATGACCGATTCCCCTCTCCTACTTAAACAGTCTGGCAAACAGAGATTCTCCGGATTTATGGTAGGATTCGTTGGAAGAATAGGCCAGGCTGTCTATCGTTCCCTCCATATCCACCTCTCCCTTTTCCAGGCTCAGACGGCTCAGATGCAGCTCCTTTCCTTTGATGGTCAGAAGCCCCATCTCCGTGTCCAGGACTACCTGGTTCTCGTCGAAGGATACGACATCCTGGATCCCGGTCAGATTTCCGCTCCCCCGGTCGTGAAATAAAAGGCGGTGGCTCCTGCCGCCTGCTTTCTCATCCATAAGAAAACCCCCGCATATGCTCGAATCCGTTGTTCAAGTATATGGCGGGGGATGTTCCCTTATTCTCAAAGATAACGATATAATTCCTTCGCGTCGTCCTTTTTTACCGTCTCCGTCACATCAAGGATCTCCACCCTGACGGAATTGGTCCCGAACTGGATCTCCAGGATATCGCCTGTTTTTACGGCCAGAGATGCCTTCGCCGGCCTGCCGTTAACCAGTACCCGTCCCGCGTCGCACGCCTCGTTGGCGACGGTCCTTCTCTTGATCAGACGGGAAACCTTCAGGAATTTGTCCAGTCTCATATTCGGAAAATTATTTGTTGACGGCGTCCTTTAATGCCTTGCCCGCTTTGAATTTCGGAGCCTTGGAAGCAGCGATGGTGATCGTCTTGCCGCTGCTGGGATTTCTTCCCTCTCTGGCGGCTCTCTCACTTACGGCAAAGGTTCCAAAGCCCACAAGCTGAACCTGCTCGCCATTGACCAGCGCCTCGGTAACTACATCCGTAAACGCCTTAACTACTTTCTCCGCATCCTTCTTAGAAAGGTCAGCCTTCTCTGCGACGGCTGCAATCAGTTCTGTTTTGTTCATTGATCGTTTCCTCCTAAATATATGATCATTTGGTCATAGCGCCGTCCCCCGGCACTATCGTACTTTATCATTTATATCCTTTTTCCCGAATGTTGTCAAGGTTTTTCGGCCTTTTCCTGCATTTTTATCGGCTTTTTCCGCTTTTTCCTGCTCTTTGACAGCCTCCCATACAGCGTCGAGCTCTTCCCGGGAATTTACCTTCATATCGCCGAACACATGGGGGTGCCGGCGGATCATCTTGCGGCAGACCCCGTCCACGACATCGTCCATGGTAAACAGCCCCTGCTCGGCCGCTATCCGGCTGCCGAATACGATCAGAAACAGCACGTCGCCCAGCTCCTCGCACAGGTTCTCCATGTCGTTCCCGTCTATGGCCTCAAACACCTCCTGCGTCTCGCCGGCAATATACTGCTTCAGCGAGGGCAGCGTCTGTTCCCGGTCCCACGGGCAGCCGTGGTCCGAACGGAGCTCCTCCATAATATGGATCAGATCGTCAAATTTATACATCGCTATGTAAGTCCCCTCTCGAATAGTGTCCGCGGGCGGCGGCCGCCGCCCGCAATATATTTATTTTCCGTCATCCTTCCATCTGCCGGCCCAGAAACCCGGCCGCCGTAGTCACCAGCTTCATCTCCGGATCCCCCAGGCGGGTCCTGGCGTCGCGGCTCAAAAGCGCCACGCTTCCGATGGCATCCCCCTCACAGATGATGGGAGCCACGGCAATGGCGGAGACTCCCTCCATGTCGTCCTCCGTCATGGAAAAGAAATTTTTATCGTCCCTGGCGGCCAGGACCGTCTCTCTTTCTCCGACCGCGTTCTCAAGCTGCTTGCTGACGGGCTTTCCGATCACGTCCTTTCTCGGGCCTCCGGCTACCGCAATGACCTGGTCCCGGTCCGTAATGCAGACCATAAGGCCCGTGGACTGGGCCATCGCATCCGCATACTGGGAAGCAAACGCGGTCAGCTCCACCATCGGCGAGTATTTTTTCAGGATGATCTCTCCCTCACGGTCGGTGAAGATCTCCAGAGGCGTGCCCTCGCGCAGGCGGAGCGTTCTGCGGATCTCCTTGGGAATGACTACCCGGCCAAGATCATCAATTCTTCTTACAATTCCTGTAGCTTTCATAATCTCTATTCCTCCATTTTACATTCTGTCATTTGTCTGTCCTGTAAATGTAGTATCTGTAAAATGGGGGAATTTATACTCGCCGGTTTTTAAGTCCGTCACTGTGCCATACGCCCAAGTTCTTCCAGGATCCGCTCCGCCTCCTGTATCATCCGGCTGCTGTCCTTATTGTTTTTTTGATTTTCCTGGTAAAGAAAGCCCGGTGTTTCGCCGGTCATCATCTTCAGTTTTCCGCCGTATGAACGGATCAGCTCCGGGATCCGGGACGTATCCAGCCGGGCCTTGGGGAACATACTCAGGCGGATCTCCTGGCAGTTGATGTCCGCTTCCGTCACATATGCCCTGTGGGCGGCGGATTTCAGCCTGGCAACCAGGAGCAGATTATTGACCGGGCCGGGGATCTCCCCGAAGCGGTCCATAAGTTCGTCCTGCATATCCAGATAGTCCTCTTCATTTTCTATGGAAGAGATCCTCTTGTATATATCCAGCTTCTGATATTCATTTTTAATGTAGGATGAAGGAATATACGCGTCGATGTCACATTCGACCACCGTATTGAACTCCTCCTCCTCTGTGCGCTCTCCCTTCAGCGATGCCACCGCCTGATTGAGAAGCTTGCAGTACAGATCGTATCCTACCGCCTCCATATGTCCGTGCTGCTCCGCGCCCAGCACATTTCCGGCCCCGCGGATCTCCAGGTCACGCATGGCGATGCGGATCCCGGAACCCAGCTCCGTAAATTCCCGAATGGCCTTGAGGCGCTTTTCCGCTTCTTCGCGGAGCAGCTTGTCGCGGCGGTACATAAGAAACGCGTAAGCCGTCCTGCTGGAGCGGCCCACTCTGCCCCTCAGCTGGTAGAGCTGCGACAGTCCCATCCGGTCGGCGTCCTGGATGATGATCGTGTTCACATTCGGTATGTCGAGCCCCGTTTCCACAATGGTCGTAGACACCAGGACATCGATATCGCCGTTCACAAAATCCAGCATGATCTGTTCAAGGTGGCGCTCGTTCATCTGCCCATGCGCATAGGCAACCACCGCGTCCGGTACAAGGCGGGACACATACGCGGCCGCTTCCTGGATATCCTGGACACGATTGTATACATAATACACCTGTCCGCCGCGGGCCAGCTCTCTCCGTATCGCCTCTCGCACCATCTCGTCGCTGTGCTCCATTACGTATGTCTGGATGGGAACGCGGTCCACCGGAGGCTCCTCCAGCACGCTCATGTCGCGGATGCCCGCCAGGCTCATATGCAGCGTGCGGGGGATCGGCGTCGCGGTAAGCGTCAGGACATCCACATTCTCCTTCAGCTGCTTGATCTTTTCTTTATGCGCCACTCCGAACCGCTGCTCTTCGTCGATGACCAGAAGGCCCAGATCCTTAAACTGCACATCTTTTGACAGCATCCGGTGCGTACCGATCAGTACATCCACAAGTCCCTTCCGCAGATCTTCCAGCGTCTTTTTCTGCTCCGCGGCGGTTCGGAACCGGGAGAGCAGGTCCACGCGGATGGGAAAATCCTTCATTCTCTGAACGAATGTATTGTAATGCTGCTGGGCAAGGATCGTGGTGGGGACCAGATAGGCAACCTGCTTGCCGTCCGATACGGCCTTAAAGGCGGCCCGGAGGGCGATTTCGGTCTTTCCGTATCCCACGTCTCCGCAGATCAGGCGATCCATGATCCTGCGGCTTTCCATGTCCCGCTTCGTGGCTTCAATGGCCTCCAGCTGGTCCTCCGTCTCCTCATAGGGGAACAGCTCTTCAAATTCCTTCTGCCAGACGGTATCCGGGCTGTACGAAAAACCGTCCGCGGACTGCCGGGCCGCGTAGAGCCGGACCAGGTCCCGGGCGATCTCCTTTACCGCGCCCTTTACCCTCTCACGGGTCTTTTTCCACTGCTCACCGCCCAGCCGGTTCAGCTTGGGGGCCTTCGCGTTTGAACCCGCATATTTCTGAATGACGTCTACCCGGGTCGCGGGGAGGTAGAGATTGCCGTTGTCCGCGTACTCGATCTTGAGATAGTCTTTGATAATGTGATCCTGTTCGATTTTTTCTATGCCGCGGTATATCCCCAGCCCATGCTCCTCATGAACCACATAATCTCCCGGGGAAAGCTCCGAAAAGCTCTGTATTTTCGTTCCCTCATAGGAGGTCTTCCTGCGCCTTCTCCTCTTTTTGGCGGCGCCGAACATATCTCCCTCCGTGATGACCACGAATTTGATCTGCGGGTACTCAAATCCCCGGTGAAGATTGCCGCAGCGCACCAGGATCTCCCCCGGCAGCACCCTGCGCTCCGGATCGTCGCTGCAGAACGCGCTCAGCTCATAGTCCCTCAGATCCCCGGCAAGCCTGCTGGCGCGGGTATGTGACCCGGACAGCAGCACCACCCGGTATTTCTCCTTCTTCCAGCGCTTCAGGTCCTTGATCAGCATCTCAAAACTGTTCTGATAGGAAGCCACGTTCTTCGCGCTGATGGCAAAGCGCCGGGCGGCGGGTATGCCGGGAAGGCGCTGCTCGAATCCCGTGACAATGACCGTATTGGGTCCCAAAAGCGCCGCCAGCGTCTCCTTGTACGAATATAAAAGCCCCGCCTGCTCAGGGAGCACATATCCCTTTTCCAGCCGGCTCTTCATGCTCTCCCGGAATTCCGTCTCCACCGTCTCGCCCCTCTCGCCGAGCCTGCTCGGCTCGTCCAGAAAGAACGCCGTGCGCTCCGGGGGAAAATAGCGGAGCAGGGAAACCGTATCCGGGCAGAAGCAGGTGATATAGCTGTCCATACCGCCGGCTCCGAATCCGTCCTCGATCCGTCCTGCTGCCTCTTCGGCAGCCGCCCGGATCCTGGCGGCCTCTTCCGTCTGCATATGGGACCGGAAAACCTTCTCCTGTTTGTCCGCAAGGCGGCGTATCCTTTCGATCCCTTCGGCCACCTCGTTCTCGGTGAGCACCATTTCCGCCGCCGGATAAATAACGGCCGCTTCCAGAGACTCTACCGATCTCTGGCTCTCCGGATCAAAGCTGCGGACGGAATCCACCTCGTCGTCCCACAATTCGATGCGGATGGGAAGCTCCTCCGTCAGAGGGAAGACGTCCAGGATCCCGCCGCGGACGGAGAACTGTCCCATCCCGTCCACCTGGGCCATACGCTCATACCCCAGCGCGGTGAGCCGCCGCTTCCACTCCTCCAGGTCAAGCACCTCTCCCGGCCTGACCGTAAGGATCTGCTTCCGGATGGTGTCCAGAGGAAGCAGTCTGTCCATCAGGCCGTCAACGGTCGTGACGATCACTCCGCCGCGCCGCTCTTCCCTTCCGGTTTCTTCCTCCTCCGTATCCGGCCGGCTGTCCTCGATCAGGGCCTTTACCGCCTGCATCCGCTCTCTTGTGATCAGGTTTCCGTGGATATCGGCACTATAAAAAAGAAGATCCTTGGCCGGATACAGCCAGACCCTCTCCCTGAAGCATCTGAAATCCTCGTAGATCTCCCTGGCCCGGCCTTCGTCGTATGTGACCACAAGCTTCCAGTCCAGCCACTCCCCCGCCTCCTGCATCAGATGTACTTTCTGGGAATCCATACATCCGCTGACGGATACGGGTCCCTTTTTCCGCTTCAGATCCGTATTCAGTTCTTCAAATTCCGCCAGTTCCGCCAGCGCGTTTTCAAACACTCTGCTCATGATCTGCCTTCTTCATATTATACCGGTTCATGGCCGCGTCCATACCGTCCTCGAGAATGGCGCACACCGCATCCGCCGCCTCGGCAAATGCCTCCTCCATGTGCTTTTTTTCTTCTCCGGGAAATCGGCTCAGGACATAGTCCGCCAGATCCATCCGGGGCGGCTTTTCACCGATCCCCACCTTCACCCGCGGAAATTCCTGGCTTCCCAGATTCGCGATGATATTTTTGATCCCGTTGTGGCCCCCGGCGCTTCCTTTGGCGCGGATCCGGAGCTGCCCGGGATTCAGGCTCACATCATCATAAACCACGATCAGCTCCTCATGGGAGATCTGATAATATTCCGCGGCGCTCTTCACGCTCTCCCCGCTGAGGTTCATAAATGTCTGCGGTTTCATAAGCATCACCTTCTGTCCGCCTATGATCCCCCTTCCGCACAAAGCGCGGTGTTTCTTTTCCGTCACGGGGATCCGATACTGTTCAGAAAGTTTATCGATCACCTGAAAACCTACATTATGTCTTGTTCCCTCATATCGGTCTCCAGGATTTCCAAGTCCGACAATAATATACATCGCTCCTGCTCTCCTTCATGTAAACGATCCGCGCGGCGCTTTTTTATCCCACAGGACGCGATCCCCTATGGGATAAAAAAGCGCCGCCCTCCACTCCCTGGTGAAAGCCGTCTCCCAGGCAGCGCAAGCCGGCGCCGTTTTCTGTCTCATCTATGGATGTCTATGCGGCGGATGATCCTGTCCGCAACTCAGTTGTTTTCAATTGTGCTTCCGAATATTCCTTCGCTGCCTGCCTCAGTAGTCTCATACTTATCCAGAATCACACGTTGAATCATATCTCTCGTCTCAGAATTGATCGGATGGGCAATGTCACGATATTCGCCCTCAGCGGTCTTTCGGCTGGGCATCGCAATGAAAAGTCCGCGCTCTCCTTCGATCACTTTGATGTCATGGATAACAAACTCATTATCCAGAGTGATCGATACGATGGCTCTCATCTTCCCCTCCTTCTCGATTCTCCTGACTCTTACGTCTGTGATCTGCATATTGTACTCCTCTCTGTCATCTTCTTGTCCCCGTATGCGTAGATCGGCATACGGGTCGGGACGAGGCTTTATGTCCGTCCCCTCTCCATCATCCTATAACGCATACCGCTCGTTCTTCTCGACTACGATCTTGATGTCTTCCGGAGAACCGATATACGTTGTGTTGGCCCGAATCGTGTCACGGCTTTCTACGATGCAGTTCTCAATGACAGTATTGTCACCGATATATACGTCGTTGAGAATGATGGAATTTTTGATTATGCAGTTATTGCCAATGTACGCCTGTCTGAATAAAATTGAGTTTTCCACCTGTCCATTGATAATACTGCCGCTGGATACCAGACTGTTCCTTACCGCCGCGCCCGGATTATATTTAGCGGGAGGCAGATCGCCAATCTTGGAGTAGATCTCCGGATATTCGCGGAAAAAATAATTCCGCACCTCGGGCTTCAGGAAATCCATATTTGTTTTATAATAAGACTCTACGGACGCAATATTGCTCCAGTAGGTATCCAACTCGTAAGCATAAATCCGTTTCAGATTCCGGTACCGGACCAGAATGTCCTTTACGAAATCATAGCGGTCTTCCTCCGCCGCTCTCTCGATCATCTCGATCAGCTGGCGCCGGCGGATCACATAGATGCCGCAGGAAACGGTATTGGACTCCGCAAGCACGGGCTTCTCCTGAAAATCCGTGATCCTGCCGTCCTCATTCAGTTTAACGACCCCGAACCTCGTCACATCCTCCGACGAGGGAAGAGTCTTGCAGACGACGGTGATATCCGCCTTCTTTTCCACATGATACTCCAGAACCCTGTTATAGTCAAGCTTGTATATTCCGTCGCCGGCCGCCAGAACCACATAGGGCTCATGGCTGTTCTTCAGAAATGAAATGTTCTGGTACAGGGCGTCCGCCGTGCCGCGGTACCACTCGTTGTTCTCCGGAGTGATCGTCGGAGTGAACAGATACAGGCCGCCCTGCTTGCGCCCGAAATCCCACCACTTGGAGGAATTCAGATGCTCGTTCAGGGAGCGGGAATTGTACTGAGTGATCACCGCCACGCTGGGAATATGCGAATTGGACATATTGCTCAGCACAAAGTCGATGCTTCGGTAATTCCCGGCAACGGGCATAGCCGCGATCGCCCGGTGTTCGGAAAGCTGGCGCATCCTCTTGCTTTTGCCGCCCGCCAGAACAATACCTATCGCTCTCATCGCGCACCACCTGCCTTCATAATAAATCCGCCTCCGGGAAGGATCCCCCCGGGATAATCCTCCGGCACGGTTCTGCCGGAAACGGCGGCATTTCTTCCGATCTTCACTCCGTCGGGGATCTCGCTTTTCTCCCCGATGGCAACCAGCAGCGAATCATAGACCTTTGGGTCATATGTACTGGGAGCGTACTCCCCTACGCCCACACAGACATTTTTTCCGATGATCACATCTTCCGCTACGACAGCCCGATCCAGCCGGCTTCCCGCCCCGATCACGCTCCCGCGCATGACAATGGAGTCCCGGACGACCGCCCCTTCCCCGATCGTCACTCCCGCTCCGATCACGGAATGTATCACCTCTCCGTAAATCTCGGTTCCTTCTCCGACAACGCTGTGCTCCACCTTCGCGTTGTCCGCGATATACTGAGGCGGTATAATGTCTCCCTTGGTATAGATCTTCCAGTATTCCTCGTAGAGGTTAAATTCCGGAATGATCTCCACCAGCTCCATATTGGCCTCCCAGTAAGAGCTGAGCGTTCCGACATCCTTCCAGTATCCGTTGAATTCATATGCGAATATCCGGCTCCCCTTCTCGTGACAGTAGGGGATGATATGCTTTCCGAAGTCGCAGCCCTTCACGTCGGAGAGCGCTACAAGCGCCTCCTTGAGGACCTTCCAGGAGAAGATATAAATGCCCATAGACGCCAGGTTGCTCCTGGGATTGGCGGGCTTCTCCTCAAACTCGGTGATCCTGTTCGTCTCGTCCGTGATGAGAATACCGAACCTTCCGGCCTCCTCCAGAGGAACGGGCATGGCGGCAATGGTCACATCCGCTCCGCTCGCCTTGTGATATTTGAGCATGACCTCATAATCCATTTTATAGATATGATCCCCCGACAGGATCAGCACATACTCCGGATTATAACTCTCCATATATTCCAGATTCTGAAAGATCGCATTGGCCGTGCCGGTATACCAGTCGCTACCCATACTTCTCTCATACGGGGGCAGGATGGTGACTCCCCCAACGTTCCGGTCAAGATCCCACGGGATCCCGATCCCTATATGCGAATTCAGTCTCAGCGGCTGATACTGCGTCAGTACACCGACCGTATCCACGCCGGAATTGATACAGTTGCTCAGAGGAAAATCAATGATCCTGTATTTGCCCCCGAAGGACACCGCAGGCTTGGCCACCTTCTGCGTAAGCACACCCAGGCGGCTTCCCTGGCCGCCCGCCAGCAGCATGGCGATCATCTCTTTTTTTACCACGAAATCACCTCTTACTGTTAGTAATTATAGCAGTAAATTCATTATAACACAACTTTTGGGAATAGTGAATAAAATAATTCATAAATTTGCCCGGAAATCCATGTAAAATTCGACGGTTTTTCCAACAGATATTTTTTCATTCGTCAAAAAACAATTATTGGCGCTTCCCCTTGAATCCTTTTTTAAACTATTGTATACTCAATAGTAATAAGATGCCGGAGTAAAATTAACGTTCGGCTTTATGTTATGCGCCGCGGCAGAATAACAACCCAAAATATAAACGAGGAGATTTTCAAAATGAACCTGATTACCGTTAGAGAACTATATCGAAACCGGGAAGATTATTTCGATAAAGAAGTGAGCATCGGCGGATGGGTCCGCAGTATCCGCGACTCCAAATCCTTCGGTTTTATTGTCGTGAGCGACGGCTCATATTTTGAGACGCTGCAGATCGTATATCACGACGCCCTCCCCAATTTTGACGAGATCCGCAGGCAGAATGTCGGCGCCGCCATAATCGTCACCGGCACCCTGGTGGCTACGCCGCAGGCAAAGCAGCCGTTTGAGGTCCAGGCGTCCCGGATCGAGATCGAGGGGACATCCGCCCCCGATTATCCGCTTCAGAAGAAGCGCCACGGCTTTGAATATCTGAGAACCATTTCCCACCTCCGGCCCAGGACCAATACGTTCCAGGCGGTGTTCCGGGTGCGCTCGCTGATCGCCTATGCCATTCACAAATTCTTCCAGGAGAGGGACTTCGTCTATGTCCACACGCCTCTGATCACCGCAAGCGACTGTGAAGGCGCCGGCGAGATGTTTCAGGTGACGACACTGGATCTGGACAATATTCCCAGGAATCCGGACGGATCCGTGGATTATTCCCGGGACTTTTTCGGCAGGCGCACAAGCCTTACGGTCAGCGGCCAGCTCAACGGTGAGGCATATGCTATGGCTTTCCGCAATATCTACACCTTCGGCCCCACATTCCGCGCGGAGAATTCCAATACCACCCGCCATGCCGCCGAGTTCTGGATGATCGAGCCGGAAATCGCCTTTGCCGATCTCCAGGACAATATGGAACTTGCCGAAAGTATGCTGAAATATATCATACGCTACGTTCTGGAGAACGCCCCCGAAGAGATGAACTTCTTTAACCGGTTCGTGGACAACGGCCTTCTGGAGCGGCTGAACGGCGTGGTCAGCTCCCGCTTCGCCCATGTGACATACACGGAAGCCATTGAACTCCTGGAAAAAAATAACGACCATTTTGATTATAAAGTATCCTGGGGCTGTGATCTGCAGACGGAGCATGAGCGCTATCTGACGGAGCAGATCTTCAAGCGCCCGGTATTCGTCACGGACTATCCCAAGGAGATCAAAGCGTTTTATATGAAGATGAACGAGGACGGAAAAACCGTGGCGGCTATGGACTGCCTGGTTCCCGGAATCGGCGAGATCATAGGCGGCAGCCAGCGTGAGGACGACTGTGAGAAGCTGTCAAAGCGCATGAACGAGCTTGGGCTTAAAGAGGAGGATTACCGGTTCTATCTGGATCTCCGCAGATACGGCTCCACCCGCCATGCGGGCTTCGGACTCGGCTTCGAGCGGTGCGTCATGTATCTGACCGGAATATCCAACATCCGCGATGTGATCCCCTTCCCCCGGACCGTAAACAACTGCGATCTGTGACGGGGCGAAAAGACCGCGGCAAAGATCCGGCGGCGCCCGCGCGCACGGCCGCGGTCCGCGGACAAAACTGCCAAGTAATTTAAGGAACGGAGGCATATCATGAAATTCCTTCACACTGCTGACGTCCACTGGGGAGCCGTCCCGGACGGAGACAAGCCCTGGAGCCGCGAACGTGCCCAGGCCATCCGGGACACCTTTTCCCGCATCGTGGATATGGCCAGGGAACGGGAGACGGATCTTCTGCTCATTTCCGGGGATCTCTTTCACCGGCAGCCTATCCAGAAGGATCTGAAAGACCTGAATTATCTTTTCTCCACGATCCCTTCTGTCCATGTGGTCATTATCGCCGGGAGCAGCGACCGCATCCGGAGCAATTCCGCCATTCACAGCTTTCAGTGGGCCCCCAATGTGTCCTATCTGGCAGACGGGCATCTGCAGAGCGTGTATTTTCCGGACTGCAACGTGGAAGTACACGGCATCAGCTGCTGCTCCCCGGAGCCGCAGGACGCCCTTCCCCCGGATATTCTTGAGGTTCCCTTCGACGGCCGTATCCATATCCTGATGCTTCACGGCGGGGATTCCGACCGGGTGCGGTTCGACCGGTCGGCGATCGCC
>CANRGP010000039.1 GCA_947630085.1 uncultured Lachnospiraceae bacterium | reverse complement strand
CACTCGCGGCAGCTGTTTTTCTCTCCGGTTCGGTATATATCCCTGCGGAGGCCGCTGCGGCCATTACCGAGATAACTCTTTCGGTGAATGCGAATATTGAGATCGGGGAGGAAGCCCACGAGGACAATTTTGAAGTGGCGACCGGAGGCAAGGGGTATCACGCCTATTATGTGGAGCTGCTGAACGATACGGAAGTATGGACGGGAACGGAGACGCCCAGGATACGGGTTTATCTGGAAGCGGAAAGCGGATATTATTTTTCCGCGTCTGCGGCCAAGGTCAAGGTCAACGGCGCGGAGTTTGAGTCGGGAAAAAGGAGATACAATTCCTCGGAATATGAAGTGATCCTCTGCTTCCCCAGTTTGCGGAGCCGCATCGGACAGATCGAGAGCGCGGGCTGGGAGGGACTTACGACAGCCAAGTGGAGCCACGCCTATAATGTCGGCTATTATATGCTGGATCTGTACCATGGAGGTACGTCTCCTACGGCCTCTCTGAAGGTCACGGGAGAAAGCTGCGATCTGGGAAGCTATATGCGGGGAAGCGGAGAATATTATTATGAGGTAAGAGCGGTCAATATGGATGACAACTATGTGAGGAGCGAGAAGACCGCCTCGGATCATGTGCAGATCAGCGATGCGCAGGCGGAGGAGATCCGCAGCAAATACAAAAGCCCGATCCCCGAGGGGATGACGGAACCGGGTCAGCAGACATCCTCAGGCGGAGGGACGGTCGGCTGGATCCAGGACAGCCAGGGATGGTGGTTCCGCAATGCCGACGGCAGCTATCCCGCGTCCGCCTGGCTTTTGGATGGAGGAAAGTGGTATTTCTTTGATTCCCGCGGATATATGGCTACCGGATGGATCGAGTGGAAGGGAAAGAGCTATTACTGTGATCCCGGCACCGGAGCGATGCTGGTTTCCTGCGTCGTACCCGACGGAAGCGGCCGCCGTGTAGATTCGGACGGGGCGTGGATCCGCGAATAAACAGCCGGAGGGACAAAATATGGTGGATAAGGTGATCCGCCTGGACAGGCAGCTCAGATATGAGGGAACGATCCTTAAAATGTACGAGGATACGGTGGTCGCGAACGGGCACGAGGCCCGATGGGATTTTATCCATCACGACGGCGCGGCCGCCGTGCTTCCGGTACTGGAGGACGGACGGATCCTGATGGTAAGGCAGTACAGGAACGCTCTTGACCGGGAGACGCTTGAGATCCCCGCGGGGAAACTGGACGCACCCGACGAGCCAAAGATCAACTGCGCATACCGGGAGCTGGAGGAGGAGACCGGTTACCGGACAGAGAAGCTGGAGTACCTGATCAGCATCAATACCACGGTCGCCTTCTGCGACGAGTATATCGATATTTTTCTGGCGCGGAACCTGATCCCGTCCCGACAGCATCTGGATGAGGACGAAATGATCGATGTCGAGGCGTGGAAGCTGGAGGATCTGCTGGATATGATCTATCAGGGAAGGATAACGGACGGAAAGACCGTGGCCGCGATCTGCGCGTATGCGGTGCGCTGCCGCCGGTGAACGGAAGGGCAGGAGATACGCCTGCCGCGGGCGCATATAAATGCGGCCCGTCTCATAGACTGTAGAGACGATGATCCGGACGGACGGCTATGAGACGATTTCCCAGAATTCCCTTTCCGTGGGTGCTGCTGCTTGCCTTTATCTGCGGGTCTGCGGCAGGCGCCGCCGCAGCCAATGCGCTTGGCGGGCTTATCCTGCAGCAGATCGGATATCTGGACAGCCTGTACCGGACGGGGACGGCGCTGAGCGGAGAGCAGAAGGGACGGCTCCTGGGATATGTATTTTGCCAGCGGGCCAGGGAGTTCGGCCTGGCGGTGCTGATCGGGATGACCCCGGCCGCGGCTTTCGGCTTCCTGCTGATCTGCTTTGCCGGGGGACTGGGGTGCGGCCTGCTCGTTTCTGTTCTGACCATGAAAGCGGGGATGTTCGGGATCTTCCTCTTTTTCAGAATGGTCCTTCCCCAGTGGCTGCTTTATTTTCCCGCATGGGCATTTCTGGCGGTGAAGTCGGAGGACGGTCTGGGCAAACTGAGGATGCGTTCCTGGCTGCTGCCGGCGGTCCTGGCGGCAGCGGGCATATTTCTCGAAAGCTACGTGAATCCCTGTCTGATCCCGTAAATCAATAAAAAATTTTTTACAACATATAGAGAGGCGGAAAAAGCTGTCTCTCCATATGTTGTATTTTTTATGTAAATCGGGCCCGAATCCAAAGGAAAATGGGAAAAATGTGTTTGATTTTATTAAAAATAATGGCTATAATGTTAAGAAAAGATTAAATTTTCCAATTTTTGGGGGAATCGGGGAAGACTATGGAGACGGAGATCCTGCGGTTTGTGGAGTATATGAGTGTGGAGCGGAGGGCTTCCAGGAACACGGTTGTTTCTTATGAGAGGGATCTGAACCAGATGGCGGGATATCTTCGCGAGCGGGGGATCGCGGGAGTATCCAAGGTCACAAAGACGGCGCTGAATTCCTATATTCTTTTTTTGGAAAAGAGCGGACGGGCTTCATCCACCGTATCCCGCGTGATGGCGTCCATGCGGACGTTTTTCCATTACGAACTGAGGCAGGGGAACATACGGAAGGATCCTACGGAGATGCTGAAGACGCCCCGGGTAGAAAAGAAAGCACCGGGGATCCTGACGGTGGAAGAGGTGGAGAAGCTTCTGAGCCAGGCGGACGGGGACGGAGCCAAGGAGATCCGCGACCGGGCCATGCTGGAGCTGATGTATGCCGCGGGACTTCGCGTTTCGGAGCTGATCAGCCTTCATACGGAGGATGTGAACCTTTCCATCGGCTTCGTCACCTGCCGTGACGGCGCCCGGGAGAGGACCGTTCCCTTCGGCAGGAGCGCCCGGCAGGCCCTTGTGCGTTATACAGAGCAGGCGCGCGGGCAGCTTCTGAAGGGAGAGGATGTGCCGGAGCTGTTTATCAACTGCAGCGGAGCGCCCATGAGCCGCCAGGGATTCTGGAAGATCATCAAGTATTACGGCGAGAAAGCGGGGATCCGGGAGGACATCACGCCGCATACCCTGCGCCATTCCTTTGCCGTACATCTGATCGGCGGAGGCGCGGACCTTCAGGCGGTCCAGACGATGCTGGGACATTCCGACCCGGCGGCAACCCAGGCATATGTGACATACGCGGCAAAAATGCGGGAGCCGCAGGAAACGGCGTATGCGCAGCCCCGGAAATGAAAAATATACTTGTTTCCAAACGCACGAAGTGATATGATATGGAATATGGTATGGAGGAAAAGACGATGGAGTCGGATTCACTGAATCAGGAGCGAGGTGCGGAAGATGAAAAAGGTTGAAGATTATGTGAGAAGCATACCGGATTTTCCGGAGCCGGGCATTATTTTTCGGGATGTGACTACGATACTGAAGGATCCGGACGGATTGCAGCTGGCCATTGACGGGATCATGGATTCCCTGAAGGACAAGGAATTTGATCTGGTGGTCGGGCCGGAATCCAGGGGCTTTATTTTCGGAGTGCCGGTGGCCTATGCCATGCACAAGGGATTCATCCCCGTCCGCAAGAAGGGAAAGCTTCCCTGCGAGACCGTCAGCATGGAATACGATCTGGAATACGGAAGCGCCGTGATCGAGATGCACAAGGATGCCATTCTTCCGGGACAGAAGGTAGTCATTGTCGATGATCTGATCGCCACAGGCGGGACCATCGAGGCGATCGTCAAGCTGGTGGAGAGCCTGGGAGGCCAGGTGGTCAAGATCTGCTTCGTCATGGAACTCGCGGGGCTCAAGGGCCGGGAGAAGCTCGCCGGTTATGATGTGGATTCCGTGATCGTGTATGAAGGGAAATAAAATCAAGGCTGATGCGCCCTGCGATGCAGGGCGCACTACGCATAGAGAAGGTGACGACGATGGCACAGGAGATGCGAAACGAGCCTGCGGCGCAGGAACTGGAAATGCCGGCTTCCTTTACGAGCCCGGAGGATCTGTACAGGGATCTGATCAACGCGATCCGCAGGTACCATCCTTCCGATGACATTTCGCTGGTGGAGAAAGCATACTGTCTGGCGAGAGACGCACATACGCAGCAGAAGCGCAAGTCGGGTGAACCGTATATCATTCACCCTCTTTGTGTTGCGATCATACTGGCCGATCTGGAGATGGATAAGGAAACCATTGCCGCGGGACTTCTCCATGATGTGGTAGAGGATACCGGCATGACGCTCGACGACCTGACGGCGGAGTTCGGGTCGGAGGTGGCGTTTCTGGTGGACGGGGTCACCAAACTGACCAAGCTGTCCTGGGACCAGGACAAGGTTGCGACGCAGGCGGAGAATCTTCGCAAGATGTTTCTGGCTATGGCCAAAGACATCCGCGTTATCATCATCAAGCTTGCGGATCGTCTCCACAATATGCGTACCGGCAAATACTGGAGCCCGGAAAAACAGAAGGAAAAGGCCAGGGAGACGCTGGAAATCTACGCGCCCATTGCCGACCGGCTGGGAATCTCCCGGATCAAGATCGAGCTGGACGATCTTTCTCTTAAATTCCTGAAGCCGGATGTCTATTATGATCTGGTGGAGAAGGTCAACCTTCGCAAGGACGCCCGTGAGGAGTTCCTCCGCGGCATCGTGGACGAGGTCCGGGAGCATATGGAGCAGGCCGGTATCGACGCTACCGTCGGCGGAAGGGCGAAGCATTTTTTCAGCATTTACAAAAAAATGGTGACGCAGAACAAGACCATCGACCAGATCTATGACCTGTTTGCGGTTCGGATCATGGTGGAGTCGGTGAAAGACTGTTATGCGGCCCTGGGGATCATACACGAGATGTATAAGCCCATTCCGGGGCGGTTTAAGGATTATATTGCCATGCCCAAGGCCAATATGTATCAGTCTCTGCATACTACGCTTATCAGCAGCACGGGACAGCCCTTTGAGATCCAGATAAGGACCTATGAGATGCACCGCACGGCGGAATACGGGATCGCCGCGCACTGGAAATATAAGGAGAGCGGAAGCGGCGTCGCGGCAAAGGGCGACGAGGCGGCGAAGCTCGCCTGGCTGCGCCAGATCCTGGAGTGGCAGAGGGATACCGACGATTCCAAAGAATTTCTGAGTATGGTCAAGAGCGATCTTGATCTGTTTTCGGACAGCGTATACTGCTTTACGCCGTCGGGCGACGTGAAGACGCTTCCCAGCGGTTCTACGCCCATCGACTTCGCCTATGCCATTCACAGCGCCGTGGGCAATAAGATGGTGGGGGCGCGCGTCAACGGGAAGCTGGTGAACATTGATTACGTCCTCCAGACAGGGGACCAGATCGAGATCATAACCTCGCAGAACGCAAAAGGGCCCAGCCGGGACTGGCTCGCCCTGGTCAAGAGCACCCAGGCCAGGAACAAGATCAATCAGTGGTTCAAGACCGAGCTGAAGGAAGACAATATCGTCCGCGGCAAGGAGATGATCGACCGCTACTGCAAGGCCAAGGGGATCAATTATTCCGAGATCAGCAAACCCGAATTCATGGAAAAGGTCATGCAGCGCTATGCGTTCAAGGACTGGGATTCGGTGCTCGCCTCCATCGGTCACGGCGGCCTGAAGGAGGGCCAGGTCATCAACAAGATGATGGAGGAGCGGGACAAAAAGCTCAGGCGGGAGACTACGGATTCCCAGATCCTGGATGGGATCGGCGACATCAGCAGCAAGACTCCTGCCGGGAAGAGGTCGCAGAGCGGGATCGTCGTCAAGGGGATCCATGATGTGGCGGTGCGCTTCTCGAGGTGCTGCAGCCCCGTGCCGGGAGACGAGATCGTGGGTTTTGTGACGCGCGGCAGAGGCGTTTCCATCCACAGGACGGACTGCGTGAATATCATCAATCTGCCGGAGGAAGAGAGGGTCAGGCTGATCGACGCCGAATGGCAGAAGCCCGAGGACGGAGGCGGATCGGAGAAATACACCACGGAGATCCAGATCTTTGCCAATAACCGGATCGGCCTCCTTGTAGATATTTCCAAGGTATTTACGGAGCGCCAGGTGGACATCACTTCCATCAATGTCCGGACCAACCGGCAGGGGAAAGCCACGGTGGTGATGACCTTTGATATCCCGGGGATCGATGAGCTGGGAAGACTGACGGAGAAGCTGCGCCAGATCCAGGGGGTACTGGATATTGAAAGAACGGCTGGGTGAACGGAGACGGATCGAATGACGGATTTAGCGATAAAAACGATGGTGCTGGGGGAAATCGGCACCAACTGCTACATCATTTACCGGGAAAACGCATCGGAGGAGGCAAAGGGGCCGGTTCCCTGCGTTATCGTTGACCCTGCGGATGACGCTCCCTTTATTGTCAGGAGGTGCAGGGAGCTTGGCGCCGCGCCGGAGGCCATTTTTTTGACGCACGGCCATTTCGACCATATCCTGGCGGCGGAGGATCTGCGCAGGATATTCCGTATCCCGGTGTGCGCCGGGGAAAGGGAGGAGCGTCTTCTGAAGGACCCCGCCTGCAACGGGACGGAGATGTGCGGGGAGGCGATCAGTCTCGAGGCCGACCGCCTGCTGCGGGACGGAGAGACCGTGGAAGCGGCCGGGATCCGGTGGCGTGTCCTGTTCACTCCCGGCCATACGGAGGGAAGCGTCTGCTATTATGCGGAGGAGCAATCGGTTTTGATCAGCGGGGATACTCTGTTTCGCGGCGCTGTAGGGAGGACCGATCTGCCTACCGGAGATTCCGGGAAGCTGTTCGTGTCGGTGACGGAAAAGCTGTTTGCGCTGCCGGAGGGGACAAGGGTTTATCCGGGGCATGGTCCGGCCACGGACATCGGACACGAGAAGCTGCACCGTCTGAGCAGCAGCTGACTCCCGCGTGCGCTCCCGGAAGGATTTTTAATGAAACTTTAAGGGAAAACCCCCTTCCGGCATAAGAAATTTATGATAGATTGGTATTTATAAAAATGTCGGGAGGTTTTTATCATGAGAAATAGGACGATTTGGATGGCAGGCTGTGCGCTGGCGGCCGGCTGTGTGCTTTCGGCCTGCGCGCCGCAGACGACGGCTGGCGTGCCGGATGTGATCACGGTGCAGATGGCGGAGACCCCGTCTTCGGGCGGAGGGCAGCAGGAGACGCGCACCGTGACGGTCAGCGCTGCGGAGACGGTGAAGGTGACGCCGGATATGGCGCAGATCGTTTATGAGATCATCACGGAGGACAGGGAAGCCGAAGCCTGCCAGCAGAAGAACAGTGAGACGCTGGATGCGGTGATCGCGTATCTGAAGGAACAGGGCGTGAATGACGCTTCCATAAAGACATCGGATTTTTTGCTGAACCCGCAGTATGACTGGAGCGGCAGCCGCCAGCAGCTGATCGGCTATGAGATGGATACGCAGCTGACGGTGGCGGATGTGCCGATGGATCAGGTCGGCGGGCTTTTGACCGGCGCGGTAAGCGCCGGTGCGAACCGGATCCAGGATGTATCTTATTATGCCAGTACATACGACGAGGCATATGACGAGGCGCTTGCCCTGGCGATGACGATGGCGAAGGAAAAGGCGGAGGCCCTGGCCCATGCCGGGGGATGCCAGGTGACGGACGTGCTCAGCGTGACGGAATCCGCTGACCGCCAGAGCGGCCGGTATGTGGAATCCGGTGTCAGCAGGAACCCGTCGGCGAACGCGGCGGGGGATGCCGTGGTAGAGATGGCGGTTATGGCCGGAGAAATGGAAGTGGAAGCGGAGGTCACGGTGGTCTACCGGCTGCTTCCGCGGTAGGAGGGACGCGGGATTTGCGCGCGGAGCCGGTTCGGACAAGGGCCGACAGAACGGATAGGAGTTTTCTGACAGTATGATCGAGATCCGATTAAATGACAATGCCTATGAGCAGGACATCCGGGAGCTTCTCATGGCCTTTTATCCCGGAGAGGGATTCGTATACGAGCCGGGGAAAGCGGATACCCGCCTGACGGTGGAGGGTATGGCGGCGGAGGACAGGCGCTCGTTCCGTCTGCGCCTGATATTTTCCGGGGAGCCGGAAGCGCATGAAATGCGCAGTCTGCCGCCGGAGCTGGAGAGAGAAGCGGAACACGCGGACGAACCGATCCTTCTTGACTACGACGACCGGACCGACGCCAAGAACAAGATAAAGCGCCGCCTCTATGTCCTTCTTATGTTTGCGACGGGGAAGACGCTCCCCTGGGGAGCCCTCACGGGGATCCGCCCTGTGAAGATCGCCCTGACCAGGCTGGAGGAGGGGATGGATGAGGAGGAGATCGCCCGGTATATGCGGGAGAACTACTATGCCGGGAAAGAGAAGACCGCCCTCAGCATCGAGATCGCGGGACGGGAAATGCGTCTCCTCTCCCAAATGGATTACAGGAACGGCTACAGCCTGTACGTGGGCATACCCTTTTGTCCTACCACCTGCCTCTACTGTTCGTTCACATCTTATCCCATCGCGTTCTGGGAATCCAGGATGGATGAGTACCTGGACGCGCTGTTTTGTGAACTGGATTTTGTGGCGGAGAGGATGGGAGGCAGAGCGCCGGATACGGTTTATTTTGGCGGAGGGACCCCCACATCCCTGAGAGAGGAGGATCTGGACCGGCTTTTGCGCGGCCTTCATGAGCGCTTTCGGGTGAGAGACGCTCTTGAATTTACGGTGGAAGCGGGGAGGCCGGACAGCATCACCCGGGAGAAACTGCGTGTGCTGAAAAAACACGGCGTTACCAGGATCTCCATTAACCCGCAGACCATGAAGCAGGAGACGCTGGATCTGATCGGACGGCGCCATACGGTGGAGGATGTAAAGGAAAAATTCCTCATGGCCAGGGAGGAAGGATTCGACAATATCAATATGGATCTGATCGTGGGCCTGCCGGGAGAGGATGCGGACGACGTCCGGCACACCATGGAGGAGGTCAGCGCCCTGGCGCCGGACAGCCTGACGGTCCATTCGCTGGCCATTAAGAGAGCCGCCCGCCTGAATATCAAAAAAGAAGACTACAGAGGGTATCCGATCATCAACACCCAGGAGATCATCGACATGACGGCGCGCTGCGCCCGCGGGATGGGCCTGGAGCCTTATTATCTGTACAGACAGAAGAATATGGCGGGCAATTTTGAAAATGTGGGCTACGCGGCCCCGGGCAAAGCCTGTCTGTACAATATCCTCATTATGGAGGAGAAGCAGACGATCATCGGCTGCGGAGCGGGAACGACCACAAAAATGATCATCCCAGGCGAGAACCGGGTAGAACGGGCTGAAAACGTTAAAAATGTGGAGCAGTATATCCGGAGGATCGATGAGATGATCGGCCGCAAGGAAAAGCTTCTGGCCGACGGGAACCCGCTGCCGGCGCGGCCGTAAGGAGGAAGTATGAAAGGAAGGATATTGCAGACGGCAGCCGGGATGTTTCTGGCGCTTTCCCTGGCGGCGTGCTCGGGCGGCGGGTCTGCAGCGGAGGAAGCAGTTGATTCGGATATAACGGAGGGTACGATCATGAGAGAGACGATTGCCGGGACCACTACGGCGGGAGCAGATGTTTTGTTCACACAGATTACGGCAGTGGACAATGAAGATCTGCGCATCACCATTACCGGAACCGATCCGGAAATGGCATGGGGATATGGAGTGCTGTACAGTATGGAAAACCGCTCAAAGGATCGAACCTATTCGATCACTGTCGAAGATGCGGCCATCAACGGTCTGACCATGGATCCCTTTTACAGCTGTGATGTTGAAGCAGGGAGCACACTGGAGGATGCCATAACGTTTTCCTCCGCGGAGCTGGAAAAATACGGGATCGGCCGTGTGACGGACGTGGAGCTCACACTGTCCGTCTATGACACCGATAACTGGGCTGCGGGCGAGATCTGGAACGGTACTGTCCGGATCTGTCCGTTCGGGGAGGAGGCCGCCGTGACCTATGTCCGGGCTCCCAGGGATACCGATCAGGTTATTATGGACAATGAGTATGTTACCGTGACGCTGGTGGACGGCAGGATGGAGGAGGACAAGGGATACGCCCTTGATCTCTATTTTGTCAATAAGACCGACCGGGAGATATGGTTCAATGTGGCCGGCGCCTACATCAACGATTCGGAGGCGGACCCCATGTTTGCCGCCGACATAAAACCGGGCAGACCCCTTTACAGCTCTGTCTGGTGGACAGAAGATCTGCTGGAGAGCGAAAAGATCTCCGATGTGGAGGAGGTGACATTGGACGTCCAGATCATGGATGCCCATGACGAGACGGCTTCGGACCTGCTGTTTGCGACGGTCACGTTCAGCCCCTGACGGAGGTTCATGATCCCGCATTGCGTCCGCTTTCTCCTGCCGGGAGCGAGACGGGAGAACAGGTATGAGGAGCGTGGGGACAATGAGATCACGGATGCAGAAACGACTGAATTTGAAATGAATGTTTTTTGACGAGAACGACTGGAGCGGGGACAAGCTTGCGGACGAAAAGGTCACGGCGACCCCGTAACGGTGAAGACGGGAAATGGAGAGACATCTATGGCATTAAAAAAGAAGCCGGTTACCGGCATGAGGGATATCCTGCCCGGAGAGATGCAGGTGCGGGATTTTGTGATGGACCAGATCAAGGAGACATACCGCAGCTTTGGCTTTACGCAGATGGAGACGCCGTGCGTAGAGCATATCGAGAACCTGACAAGCAAACAGGGCGGGGATAATGAAAAGCTGATCTTCCGGATACTGAAGAGGGGTGAGAAGCTGGATCTGGAAAACGCGGCGGGAGAAAACGACCTGGTGGATACCGGGCTCCGCTATGATCTGACCGTGCCGCTGGCCCGATATTTTTCCAACAACGCGGCCCAGCTGCCGACGCCGTTTAAGGCGCTCCAGATGGGGAGCGTATGGAGGGCGGACAGGCCCCAGAGAGGCCGGTTCCGCCAGTTTACCCAGTGCGATATCGATATTCTGGGCGACGCGTCTTCCATGGCGGAGATCGAACTGATCCTGGCGACTACCACGGCTCTGGGGAGGATCTGCCCGGACAACCGCTTCGAGGTGCGCATCAATGACCGCAATATTCTCCGCGGAATGGCCCTGTACAGCGGATTTGCGGAGGATACTCTGGAGACCGTGTTCATTATACTGGACAAGATGGACAAGATCGGCTGCGACGGTGTCGCAGCGGAGCTTCTGGACAACGGATACGATGAGACCGCCGTTTCCAGATATATGGAGCTGCTGACCGGTATTGACACCGATGCCGGCGGAGTGCGCCGCCTGGGAGAAACGCTTGCAGAAGTGATGCCGAGGACCGTAACGGACGGTCTCGCGGATATCATGGATACGGTCACACAGGTGAGCGAGACGGATTTTGTCCTCAAATTCGACCCGACGCTGGTGCGCGGGATGTCCTACTACACCGGGACCATTTTCGAGGTATCCATGGAGGGGCTTGGAGTCTCCGTAGCGGGCGGAGGCCGCTACGATAAGATGATCGGCAAGTTTACCGGCGTGGATACTCCGGCCTGCGGCTTCTCCATCGGCTTTGAGCGGATCGTCACGATCCTGATGGAGCAGGGCGGGAAAGCGCAGGATCAGACCGTAAAGAAGGCGTACCTGGTGGAGAAAGGAATGGACAGGGACCGCTTTGCCGGGATCATGAAGCAGGCGATGTCGGAACGGAAAGCAGGCGTGTGCGTGCTGGTGTCCCAGATGAACAAGAACAAGAAGTTCCAGAAGGAGCAGCTGACAAAGGACGGGTATACGGAATTCGTCGAGTTCTACCGGGAGGCGCTGAAGTAGCTGCGCGCCCTGCGGGAGTTCCCCGCGGCTGTGAGAAAGAATGTATTTTTATATTATGAAATATATGGGATCCCGGATGGCATAACCGGGAGAAGGAGAACATGATGGCAGAATCAATGGTAGGCTTAAAACGCTCCCACCGGTGCGCGGAGCTCTCTCTGGCAAACGTCGGCCAGAACGTGACCGTTATGGGGTGGGTACAGAAAAGCAGAAACAAGGGGGGAATCATTTTCGTCGATCTGCGGGACAGAACGGGTCTCCTGCAGATCATCTTCGAGGAGAATGACTGCGGAAGCGAGAGCTTCGGCAAGGCAGAGAAGCTGAGAAGCGAATTTGTCATTGCCGTTACCGGCCGGGTTGAGGCCCGCTCCGGCGCGGCCAATGAGAATCTGGCGACCGGCGCCATTGAAGTGCGGGCCGGAGCCCTGAGGATCCTGTCCGAGTCCGAGGTACCGCCGTTCCATATCGAGGAGAATTCCAGGACCAAGGAGGAGCTTCGCCTCAAATACCGCTTCCTGGATCTTCGCCGCCCGGATCTGCAGAGGAACCTGATGTTCCGCAGCAGGGTCGCTATCCTGACAAGGCAGTTTTTATCGGAGGAGGGCTTCCTGGAGATCGAGACCCCGACGCTGATCAAGAGCACGCCGGAGGGGGCGAGGGACTATCTGGTTCCGAGCCGCGTCCATCCGGGTTCATTTTATGCGCTGCCCCAGTCTCCCCAGCTGTTTAAGCAGCTCCTGATGTGCTCCGGGTATGACCGGTATTTCCAGATCGCCCGCTGCTACCGCGATGAAGACCTGCGCGCGGACCGCCAGCCGGAGTTCACCCAGATCGATATGGAGATGTCCTTCGTGGACGTGGACGATGTGATCGACATCAACGAGCGTTTGCTCCACAAGCTGTTTAAGGAGCTCCTGAACGTGGAGGTTCCGCTTCCGATCCCGCGTATGACCTGGCAGGAGGCGATGGACCGGTTCGGCTCCGACAAGCCGGACATCCGCTTCGGCATGGAGCTGCACAATGTGTCCGAGGTGGTGAAGGACTGTGAATTTGCCGTATTTAAGAATGCGCTTGCAAACGGAGGGACGGTCCGCGGCATCAACGCCGAGGGACAGGGAGCCATGCCCCGCAAGAAGATCGACGCCCTTGTGGAATTTGCCAAAGGCTATGGGGCCAGGGGTCTGGCCTATGTGGCGGTCCAGGAGGACGGAAGCTATAAATCCTCCTTCGCCAAATTTATGACAGATGAGCAGATGTCCGCCCTCGTGTCCGCCATGGACGGCAAACCCGGCGACCTGCTCCTGTTCGCCGCGGACAAGAACGATATTGTCTGGAGCGTCCTCGGCGCGCTGCGCCTGGAGCTGGCCAGGCAGCAGGATATTCTCAGGAAAGACGATTTCCGCTTCCTGTGGGTGACGGAATTCCCGCTTCTTGAATACTCCGAGGAAGAAGGCCGCTTCGTGGCGAAGCACCATCCGTTCACGATGCCCATGGATGAGGACTGGCACCTGATCGATTCCGACCCCGGCGCCGTCCGCGCAAAAGCTTATGATATCGTCCTTAACGGCAACGAGATCGGCGGAGGCTCCGTCCGTATCCACCAGAGCGATATCCAGTCCAAGATGTTTGAGGTCCTCGGCTTCACGCCCGAGCGTGCGCAGGATCAGTTCGGCTTCCTTCTGGAAGCATTTAAGTACGGAGTGCCGCCCCATGCGGGCCTGGCCTACGGCTTTGACCGCCTTGTCATGGTCATGCTCGGCACCGACAGCATCCGCGATGTTATTGCATTCCCGAAGGTCAAGGACGCTTCCTGCCTGATGACGGAAGCGCCCACGCCGGTTGACGAAAAACAGCTCAGGGAGCTGGGCATTTCGGTTACGGCAGATATCAATTCATGATTTTTTTTGCAGAAGGTGCGCCGACGGCGCACCTTCTTTGTGAAATCTCTGTGAACCCGTAGAAAAACGGAAGCTCTTCTGTTAAAATACGTTATAGTACAGACGGACGGAGGGATCGGAATGGAACAGAGAAAGATTCTTGTGGTGGACGACGAGCCGAGGATGAGAAAACTGGTAAAGGACTTTCTTTCCGTAAAAGGCTACCGTGTAATCGAAGCGGGGGACGGGGAAGAGGCCCTGGAAGTGTTTTTCGCACAGAAGGATATCGAGCTGGTCCTTCTCGACGTGATGATGCCAAAGATGGACGGCTGGGAGGTCCTGAAGACCATCCGCCTCCACTCAAAGGTTCCGGTGGTCATGCTGACGGCCAGGGGCGAGGAAAATGACGAGCTGCAGGGCTTCGGCCTGGGAGCCGACGAATACATTTCCAAACCGTTCAGCCCCAAGATCCTCACGGCCCGCGTGGAGGCGATCCTGCGCCGCAGCGGGGGGACGGAGGAGATCCTGGAGGCCGGAGGGATCCGGATCGACAAGGGCGCCCACCAGGTCACCATTGACGGACAGAATGTGGAGCTCAGCTACAAGGAGTTTGAACTGCTGACCTATTTTCTTGAGAATCAGGGGGCGGCCCTTTCCCGGGAAAGGATCCTCAACCATGTCTGGAACTATGACTATTTCGGCGATGCCCGAACCATTGACACCCATGTGAAAAAGCTGCGCAGCAAGATGGGCGAAAAGGGAGACTATATCCGGACGATATGGGGCATGGGCTATAAATTCGAGGTAAATCCATGAAGCGGTCCATACGAATCCGCGTCACCGTGATCTTTGCGGGACTCACGATGCTGATCCTTTTAGGGATCTGGGCGGCCAACAATCTGTTCCTGCGGCGCTACTATGAAAGCGAGAAGGTCGACGCGCTCGAGCAGGCTTATGAGGAGATCGATGCCCTCGCGGTAAAGAGGACCGTGGAGGGAGGGAGTCTGCAGGACGATTTTCCCGACAACGGTTACTTTGACAGCGGCGAACAGACCGAAGGGGTCCGTCTCCTCAGACAGCTCGAGGATCAGGACAACATCATGACGATCCTGGCGGATACCTTTACGGATTATCCGATCGTATCGTCGGGCCGGGACGTGGCGACCATGATGGAAAGGATCCGCCGCTACATCATCGGCGACCAGAAGCGCGACGACGAGATCCTGGAAACCATTTCCGAGACGAAAAACTATACGATACAGAAGAGCTACTATGGGCGGACCGGCTCGTATTATCTGGAATGCTGGGGCTTTCTTTCCGACAACCGCACGCTCTTTATCCTGTCTACCCCGCTGGAGAGCATCGAGGAGAGCGTCCGGCTCTCCAATCGGTTCCTGATCTATGTAGGCGCGGCGGCGATGCTTTTGAGCCTTGTTGTTATGTACGCGGCCACCAGCCGGGAGGTTCGGCCTATACTGAAGCTGTCCGAGCTGTCCGAGCGTATGTCGCGGCTGGATTTTGACGCCAGATACGAGGGGACGGAGGAGGATGAGATCGGCATACTCGGGCGCAGCATGAACGTGATGTCGGACAGGCTGCAGCAGGCCATAGAGCAGCTGAGGAGCGCGAACCTCAAGCTGCAGCAGGACATCCAGGAGAAGACCCAGATCGATGAGATGCGCAGGGAATTTATCGCGGATGTGTCCCATGAGCTGAAGACCCCCATCGCCCTGATCCAGGGGTATGCGGAGGGGCTGGCGGAAGGGATGGCCGAGGATCCGGACAGCAGGGATTATTACTGCGGTGTCATTGTAGACGAGGCCAATAAGATGAACCGGATGGTGAAGCAGCTCCTGACGCTGTCGGCTCTGGAATTCGGCAGCGATCAGGTGGAGATGGAGCGCTTTGATGTGACGGAGGTGATCCGGGGAGTGCTTTCCTCCGCCGGGATCCTGATCCAGCAGAAAAACGCCGAAATACAGCTGGAGATGTCGCCTCCCGTCTACGTCTGGGCGGACGAGTTCAAGATCGAGGAAGTGCTGACGAATTATCTGAGCAACGCGCTGAATCATCTGGGGGGTGAGAGGATCATCCGGATCTCCGTGACCGACAACGGAGAAACGGCGCGTGTGGCCGTAAGAAACACCGGGGATCCGATCCCGGAGAATGAACTCTCCAATATCTGGACGAAATTTTATAAGGTGGACAAGGCCCGCACCAGAGGCTACGGAGGAAGCGGGATCGGCTTGTCCATTGTAAAGGCCATTATGGAATCGCACCGCCAGTCATACGGAGCGTACAACACGGAGGACGGAGTGGAGTTCTGGTTTACCCTTCAGACACGCAGGGACGGCTGATCCGCCGGAGACTGACGCGCACTGCGCGGATCACCGGGGAGTTACCGTGAAAAGATCCCTTTGGCGCTCCCCGTCCAGAACATGATCGTAGGCCATATACTCATAGGACGTGATCAGCTGGTAATAAGGCGACGCCTCATCTTCCAGCTGGTTCCAGGAATAAAACGTTCCGTCCGAGGCGACGCAGCCCGTGGGATGGACGACGGGAAGCTCCTGCGCCATATCCAGAAGGTACCGGTTGTAAGGAGTCAGTTTAAGATTGGCCAGCCGGAGAACCAGGGAAGAGAGATAGACGGCTCCCAGCCTGTCGATCCGCGCGGAGGGCTGCTCGTAATTTGTCCATATGATGAACGGCGTCTGATACCATATAAGGCTTTCCTCGGGCGATGCTTCAGAGGACGGCTTACCCAGGATGGCGTCGTAGAAATCGTTTTCCACACAGGGCTGGTGGTCCCCGAACATAACGATCATGGTGGGCTGTTCGCAGTCTTTGAAATAGTCGAT
This sequence comes from uncultured Lachnospiraceae bacterium, assembly GCA_947630085.1. Classification (GTDB taxonomy): domain Bacteria; phylum Bacillota; class Clostridia; order Lachnospirales; family Lachnospiraceae; genus UBA3402. The sequence continues at coordinate 1,606 of CANRGP010000039.1, read as the reverse complement.
CAGATATTCAAAGGCCCGGTCGGATTCTCTCATCAGGGAAAGATAGCGGTCCGTCTGCGGATATTTGCCCTCCAGGTCTCCGGTCAGGCGGATGGTTTCGTCAAACGTCCCGGATGACGGCTCATACCCGCCGTGGTTCTGCATGGTCACATTGAAAATAAACATCTTTTCCTCCGGCGCCGTCTTTGTTTCCACGACTCGGATGATCCTCTCGAAATCCGCCTGATCGCTGATATAGGCGCGCAGCCAGGGCCCGTCCGTGAAAAAGGATTCATCCAGAAACAAATCGAAGCCGAGATGCCGATAGACGGCATTCCGGTTCCAGTTGTTCCCGGAGTAGGGATGCATACTTACAGCCGAATAGCCCTGCGATTTCAGGGTGCTGACCAGCGAGTCCATGCCGGGAGAGATATATAATTGGTACGGAACGACAAAGGAGGGAAAAAGGTGCATGGAGTCTCCCGTCAGAAACTCATATTCTGAGTTCGGCGTCATGGAACCGAAGACCGGAACGCAGAGGCTGCCCGTTACCGCGTTTTCCGTGATCCCGTTGATAAAAGGAAAATAGTCTTCGTTTGTGCTGAAATCTCCGGCAACGTGCAGATCGGACAGGATTTCATTCATAATACAGATCAGGTTGGTCGGCTGTATGCCGCCCGCGGGCTCCTCCGCGGTACCCGCGGACAATTCCTCCGCGAGCTCCTGTACGCGGCGGCGGGAATATCCGGCAGGCGCATCCGTAAACATATATTTTACCGAAACGGCCGTTGAGAAGCAGTAGCCGTATCTGCTGTACGTAATGTCGGCATCCCACATATTGATTTCAATGCCGGAATGCGGAAGGAAGAGGAGATAAAAGACGGCGGTAAATGCGGAGGAAAACGATATTCCGAGGGCGCACAGAAGGAGTCTTCTTTTTCCTGTACGGATGCGTACGGGAAATCTCCAGGCAAGAACGAGGGCAGCGGCCAGAATGACGGCGGAAAGGACCATCTGGTGGGAAACGCTGAACGTGTATTGCCCCGCTACGGTCATTGCGGTCGGAAGGGCCAGGATATCCCAGATCCGGATGGGCGATCCGCGGAACCTCATAACAAACGTTTCCGCGACGGAGAGCAGGAACAGCGGCACGGATACGCACGGAAGCGCGAACCGCGAGGAGCCGGTCAGGGAAAATACCGCGGCATATAAAACAAAGATCCAGAGCACGTTCCAGACCGCGTTGCGCAGGGGGATAATAAAAAGATTGCCTGTGGTATATTCAAATAAAAAATAGGAAAGCACGGAAAAAATAAACAGATGCAATAACACGGCGGCCGGCGGAAAAGAACGGTCTTCCCGCCGGGATGCGTTGTTTTCTGTGCCGGATCGGGCAGCCATACGGAAAACCTCCTTAGTTGTCGTATACCCATACTTTACTACAACGGAAACGGTTTTTCCAGCAAAACAAGCAAATTTAAAAAAAATGAAAAAAACAGTTGACTTTTTCGGATGAGTTTGGTAATATAAACTTCGCGCCTCTTAAAAGAGGCCGACGAACCTTGACAATCGAAGACGAAACAGTATGCAAAACCCTGAAAGTTCTTTAAGAGAATTTCAGAGAAGT
>CANRGP010000038.1 GCA_947630085.1 uncultured Lachnospiraceae bacterium | reverse complement strand
CGATCAGAATATGCTCCGTTCCGATCAGGGGCGCTTTGAACCGCACCGCCTCCAGATAACTGTTCTCCAGCACCTTCCGCGCACTGGGCGTATAATCGTTCCGGGAGGCAAGGCCGACGCTCTGATTCGGCGTGATGAGCTGGCTCACCAGCTCCATCACCTTATCCTCCAGGACGCCGCATTCCTCCAGAACCCTGGCTGCCGCTCCGCTTCCTTCCCGAAGCAGCCCGATCAGCAGATGTTCCGTTCCCACATAATTATGTCCGAGGGCAGCGGCCGCGTCAATGGCAAGCCCGATCGCTGCTCTGGCTTTCTCCGTATAACGATCGATCATTTCAAAATTCCTCCTTCAGCACAGCTGCGGAAGCTCCTCCCGCAGATATTCCGCCCTGGCGGCATCCAGCTCATCCTTATCCAGCGGTTTGTCGGAAAGGTTCTGAAGATTTGCGGTCTGGATCCCCAGGATCAGACGCGGTACGGAAACCGGCCTGGAAAACCGGATCAGTCCGTCCGCCGTTCCCGCCATGATCTGAGAAAGATAAGACATCGCTTCTTTCATACTCAGGCGTCTGGCATACTTGAGTACCCCGTAAGATTTGTACAGCTCGTCCTCCCGGACCAGGCGGTGTGTCTTCATAGCCATCTCCCGCACCTGATTCTCCTGATCGTCCAGCTGCGCGGCAACCCGCGACACCATATCGACAATCTCCTGTTCGGACTGCCCCATGGTCTTCTGGTTGGAGATCTCGTAAAGCGCGCCGTAATTCTCCCTGCCCTCTCCGCAGATCCCGCGGATCAGCACTCCGAAGCGGGCCATATCGCTCACCAGGAGAGGGAATTTTTTCCCGAGGGACAGGCTGGGCAGATGGACAATAGCGGCGGCCCGCAGCCCCGTTCCCACATTGGTGGGAAACGATGTCAGATATCCGTATTTCTCGTCAAACGCGTAAGAAAAACGGCTGCCGACATAGTCGTCCGCTTCATTCGCCATTTTCCAGGCATCGGCCATATGCAGTCCCGCGCGAAGTACCTGGATGCGGATATGATCCGCCCCGTTCAAAACCAGGCTCACCGATTCGTCCTCCGACAGGAGCATGGCCATAGGGGCCTTTTTCTTTATGATCGATGAGTTGAGAACCCGGTGCTCTCTGAGTATCCTGAGCTCCAGCTCACCCAGCTGTGACAGATCCACAACATCATACTTCAATCCGAGCAATCCGTCAATATCCTTCATGCCCTCGCAAAGGCGGCGGATCATCTCTGCCGCTTTTCCGTCGTCCAGACGTGACGGAAAGACATATTCGTCCCAGTTGCGCGTCAGGCGGACCCTGCTGCAGACAACGTTTTTTCTTTCCGCGTCAATCTCCTCAAACCATTCAGACATCGTTTTCCTTCCCTTCCTTCAGCGCCCGGATCTGGTCCCTGCACCAGGCGGCCGTCTCGTATTCCTCCTTGCGCAGGGCGTCTTTGAGCTGTCTTTCCAGAAGCTGGATCCTGCTCCGGACGGACTGCTCCCCCGTCTCGGACGGATCCGCCGTCTGCTGCGCGTCCTCGCCATCCGCCTGCCGCCCCGCAGGGATCTTTCCTTTGTGATGGTCGCTTCCCTGGATATGTTTGATGTTGTCATGGATCAGAACGTCAAACACACCGTAGCAGTCCGCGCATCCGAAGCAGCTGTTCTTTACAAACTCATCGTAAGTAGTGCCGCACGTAGGACACACGATCTGCTGGTACTTCTCCTGGCGCTTGGACGGCGTCTCCCCTCCCAGAAGCGCGGACAAAAACTCCGCAAAGGGAAATTCCCCTTCAAAAATGGACGAATACTGCCCGAAATCCAGCTCCCTGGCACACTGGGCGCAAAAATGATGGTCCGTCTTCACGCCGTTGAAAACCTCCGTATACTGAATATTTGCTTCACGAATCTTACATCTCTCACATAACATGGCAACGATCCTCCCGGCTCATTCCGCCGATTGCTCCCAGTTGGCGAAAACATCGTATACCTCATCCACCAGCCGGTATATCTCTTCCCTGGAAATCCCCTTACAGACAGCCTTCGCCATAGTCAGGGCAATCTCCTTCTTGATCTCCTCCAGAACACGCTCCTTATCCGCCTCCAGGGAGATCACCGCCCCCCTTCTCCGGTCAAGCTTCACAAATCCCTCATTTTTCAGGAGCGCATAGGCTTTGTTCACCGTATGCATATTGATGCTCACATATTCCGCCAGCTGACGGACGGACGGCAGACAGTCTCCCTCCCGTATCCTTCCCGCGGCGATCCCGAAAATGATCTGATTGCGAAGCTGCATATACAGTGCTTCATCGCTGTTGAAATCAATTCTCAATACCATCTCATCACCATCTTCCGTTATATCTGTTATAGAGATTATATAACAAATTCATCGCCGCGTCAAGAGGAAAGGGCCGTCGTTTGACGGCCCTTTTATTCCCATTCGGAACTTATCATTCAATATCGAGAAAATCAAAATCGTCATCGGTCCGGGGCCGGCTTTCGGCTTTGGTCCGTACCGGCTCATCCGCGCCGTCATCAGACGGAAGCGGGCCTCTCACCACATAGCTGACGTCCTCGGACGGGGCGGGCCGTCTCACCTGCTGTCTTGCCGAAGCCTGTGTCTGTGCCGCCGCCCGCTTTGTCTGCTGTGCCGCCTGGCGCTGGGCCTGCGATGTCTGCTGCGCCGCCTGGCGCTGACCCGTCTGGCCCTGTATCGTCTGCTGCGCCGCCTGGCGCTGGATCTGCTGGCTCTGCATCGCCTGCTGCGCCGCCTGACGCTGGATCTGCTGGCTCTGCATCGCCTGCTGCGCCGCCTGGCGCTGGGCCTGCTGGCTCTGCATTGCCTGCTGCGCCGCCTGGCGCTGGGCCTGCTGGCTCTGCATTGCCTGCTGCGCTCTTGCAGCCTGTCTTCTCTGTGCCTGACGTTCCCGGATCTGCTGCTCCGCCCTGAACATTTCCTCCTGCTCCGCGGCGTCCTCTTCTTCCTCCATGCCTCTCATATACCGCTCCTCGCGGGAGATCCGCCGATGATCCGCCTGAGCGGCGGCACTGGCCTGTTTCTGGCGCTCGCTCTTGCGCTTTTCCGGATAATTGGAGTTGTCCTGGCGTTTTTCATAAAAATCATCCCTGCCGCCCCTCGTTGCAATGAGGGCGATAATGACGATCAGAAGGACCGCCGCAAGCACGATAAGCCCCACAATGATATAGAAGCGGAAATTATAATCGTTCAGCAGAGAATTATATTCCGTGGCGAGCGCCGTGTATTCCGAACTCTTCTCGGCATCCACAAGCGGATCCCGGAAATATCTCTGAAGCGTCTTTTCCGTCAGATCATAGCGGTAGAAGCCGCTCTCTCCGTCGCTGTTGGTGGCGTAGAAGATGCAGTACTGAGGATCGGCGGAGTCCGCTCCCCAGACCCAGCCCTGAACCTCCTGCTCGTCGATGCTGACCGAGCAGGGTACGAATCCGTCGGGGATCTCGATTCCCTCGGTAACAAGACGCACCAACACGCTGCGCTCCGGCGTCCGCAGGACTACATTGTCGACTGCTTCTTCTCCGTCCGCCGCAGCCTCATCAGAACGGATAACGGTTATCGTGTATGTTTTTACCGTCTGGCCGTCCTGCGCCGTCACGGTACAGACGACCTGGTTTTCTCCCATCTGCAGATCCTCGTTTCCGCTGACGGAAACGCTGGCCCCGGCATCCACCGCAGGCGCGTCCACTATTATGCTCGTCACATCTGCTCCTACGGATACCGTATAGGTGTCAACATCAGGCGAAAACGCCGGCGTCAGGCTTCCCGGTGATACCTGGAGTCCCGCGAGACTGGCATTGGCGGAATCTCCCGCTGCCGCCGCAACGGTAATCGAGGAGGAGCCCTCCTGTCCCACTGTCAGCATCTGGCTGTCCGCATCATAAACCTCCTGCGAAGCGATGGTGACAGAGGTGCTTCCCGCGCGCAGTGCCCGAAACGTCATGGTAAATGACAGCTCCGTCGCGGTGGCAGAATCGGTGCTGCCTTCCACCCGCAGGGACCCCGCTCCGCCGCTGACACCGTCGCCGCTGACAAACTCCAGCATGGACGAATCATAGGAAAGCATGACAACCGCTTTTCCGATCGTCTCGTTTTCCGTGGCGGTGATCTTCATCTTGACTGTAAATGTCTCCCCCGCCGTGGCGGAAGGATCGGAAAACGCGATCCTGGAGGCGAGTGACGGAAACGATGCCATCAATACCAAAACCGTCATCAGCATCATCCCGGTCAGAAGCCTTTTCATTCTGTTTTTCATTCTATATGCAGTCCCCTTTCATGGATAAATTATGGAACAACCGTAACATTACTTCCGCCGGGACCCGAAGAGCTCCCCGGGCCGCCTGCCGTTCCCGGACCCGCGGCGGAACTTCCGCTTCCTCCTGATGACGCCCCGGGACCCGCAGCGGACCCGTCCGAAGTTCCCTGAGACGACGCTCCCGGACCTGCCATGACGCCGGGACCTCCGGAGTAATCTCCGCCCGGTCCCGCGGAGGATCCTCCCGAGCCGACCGCGCTGTTATACGTGGGGCCGTCGGCCTTTCGCACGATCCGGATCACATATTCTCTCACGTCCCCGTTCTGGGCTTTAACGGAGATCCGGATCTCGTTGATGCCGCTCTGCAGGGATATATCCCCGAGTCCGCTGATTGCAGCCGTAGACGAATATGCGGACGCGCTGACGTGAACCGCCTCCACGGAGGAATTCACGATCAGATCATACACGGTGGTGTTGGGACTGAACGTAGGAGTAAGGGCAAAGCCGTCAATCCAGATCCCGGACAGCTTGTTGTTCGGACTCCCGTCAACCGTCGGCTTCGGGCAGGCCGAAGCCGGCATATTGGAAAACACGGGGATCTTAAATTCCAGAGCCGTCTGTTTCAGCTGACTGCTGTAAGCATCGGACAGCTTCGCGCCCTCCGACGCCGCTCCCTGAATATTCGTCATATACTGGTGCTTATATAGATTATTCCCCTGAACATTAAATTTTTTCAGATAAAATGTATCCTGTCCTACTTTCACATAATTTGTCCCGTAATAGAGCGCTCCTCCGCTAATGCTTCTCTGGACGCTGTTCCAGGGTCTTCCGTAGCTCCCTGACTGGGACGCATACCAGAGTCCTCTTTCCTGGGCCTCCATCGTATCGGTGCGGTATGCCTCAATGTTAAAGAAATTGTAGTAACCGGAATATCCGGAATATGTCCCGGAGATGGATCCGCTTTTTCCTTCGGTTCCCTGTTCCTGGATGATCATGGCCGCAAGCACATACGGGTTGACGCCGGACTCGATCCCCGCGTTCATGATAATGGTCACATAGTCCGCGGAAGGCGCTCCCGACCCCGTGGGCGACGAACTACCTGACGAATATCCCGTGCCCGGAGCCACACCAGGCCCCCCTGCATAGGGATTTGACGAATCCGACGACGCGGACGGTCCCTGGGTATTGCCGGGCGCAAGAGAAAGCAGGATCCTTTTTCCGATCAGATCCCCCGCAGACGCCAGGATCCTTCCGCCGGAAAGGCTTCCGCCAGCGGAACTGCTTGCCGTTCCCGGAGCCTGAAAGGAGACGCCGGATTTTCCCGTCGCCGCCGGCCCTCCCGCAGCGGCGGGCTGTGCGCTGCTGAAGCTGCTGCCCGGGGCCACTCCCGTCTGTACCTCGCTTCCGTTTCCGGAACTGCCGCCTCCGGGTGCGGTTCCGGTCTGGACACCGGTATCCGGCGCTCCGCTTTCCGGAGCCGGATTTCCCGAGACGGTTCCTGCAGTCCCTGACGACGAATCGGACGCCGTCCCGCCGTTTCCGGCCCCCGGACCACTCAGGGACGCGCCGCTCCCCGCAGTCGTCCCGGGGCCTCCGGAGGACGTGCCCGTGCCGGAGGATACTCCCGGAGCGCCGTAGGACGCTCCTGCGCTTCCCTCCATAAACGTTCCCTGCAGCATACTGCTCAGTCCCTCCGCCGTATGGGCGGAAGCGTCATAGCTGTGCAGCAGGAACTGAAATACATATTTATCATCCAGAAAATTCCGGGGATCCATATAATATGCGATCAAAGCCGGCGACGCGGCCACATAAGAACCGCTGTCAAAGGACGGCCAGGTACTGTTCACCCAGTCGTAGGCGCCGTCGGCCGTGGATTTCCATGAAGAAATGCTTCCGTTATACACCAGGTTCCGTCCCACCAGGCTCTCATTTTCAATAACGGTGTTCCAGTCGAGATTGGTATGCTGCGCCGTAAATACCCAGTTCGGGTACATGGCATGAAGCTGGCGCAGCCCCGTCTTATAGCTCTCGGGGAATCCCTGCGCGCTTAAATATGCCTCAAAATCCGCATCATTGGTGTAGGCAACCGGAAAGCGGATCAGGTCGGAGCGGGCGTATCCTGTCTTCTCCGCGCCCGTGCTCCCGCTGAAACGGATCTGATACCACACCTTTCCGTCTGTCCCTCCCGTTTCGTTCAAAACGACGACAGGAGCTCCGTTGGTAAGTTTGTCCACCACGGAATATCCGGTTCCCGGCCCGCTCCGTATGTTCAGCGTGGTAGCGTTGACAGACGCCTGCCTTTCATCCGCGTAGCTGAGCATCGGAAAAGCCGGCCCATACCCCAATATGGAATTTATCATCACAAGAAAGGCCAGGCATACCGCCGCCCCTCTCCTGAGCCTCCGCATCGTCATCGAATTTTCTCCTGCGTATTTTTTCCTGCATTACCAAATATTATAAAAATTTCATTTTCATTATAAGGAGAATTACCGCCATATGTCAACAAAATATCTAAAACTTCAAATAATTGTCCGAATCGTAAGCAAAAATTAACATTTTCCTGCACGGAAAGAGAGATGCAGCGCACCTGTTCGGGACCGCATCTCTCCTGAAAAATCCGTTATACCGGATATGCCTTGTTTTCCTTGTCGGCTGTCGCCGGATCTACCTTGCTCTGCTGGGCCTCCCGGTACTGGAAGAATTCCTTCGCCACAGCGGGGAAGAGCGCGTAGGACAGAACATCCTCATCCTGCTGCTTCCACTGCGCGCATTCCTTCTCGAACTGCGGCAGCTGCGGCGGGATCAGATCCGCCGGACGGCAGGTAATGGGCTTCTCGTCGCCGATGATCTTCTTCTGAACCTCGGGGTTGAAGGGCTTTACGGTCTGGCCGAACTCGCCCATCATGATCTTCTTGGACTCCTTGGGTACCATCTTGTAGCGCTCGCCGGCGATCACGTTCATCACGGCCTGCGTACCCACGATCTGAGAGGACGGCGTGACCAGAGGCGGCTCGCCGAAGTCCTTGCGGACTCTCGGGATCTCCTCCAGAACTTCGCGGTACTTGTCCTCCTTGCCCGCTTCCTTCAGCTGATTGACCAGGTTGGAAAGCATACCTCCGGGCACCTGATAGCGGAGAGTCTGGATATTAACGCCCAGAACCTTGGGATTCAGGAGCCCGCTCTTGAGCGCCTGCTCACGGATCGGTGCGAAGTAGTCGGCGATCTCCGCCAGCTTTTCCTGATCCAGGCCGGTGTCATACGGCGTTCCGCGGAACGTCTCAACCATGACCTCGGTGGCCGGCTGGCTGGTTCCCAGCGCCAGAGGTGACATCGCGGTATCGATGATATCGCAGCCCGCCTCCACGGCCTTGAGGTAGGTCATGGACGCTACGCCGGACGTGTAGTGGGTATGCAGGTCAATGGGAAGGCCGGTGGACTCCTTTAACGCCGTGACCAGCTCCTCCGCCGCATACGGAGTCAGAAGTCCCGCCATATCCTTGATGCACAGGGAATCCGCTCCCATGTCCTCGATCTTCTTGGCAATGTCCTTCCAGTAATCCAGCGTATAGGCATCTCCCAGCGTATAGGAAAGAGCGATCTGCACATGGGCCTTTTCCTTGTTGGCTGCCCTCACAGCCGTCTGGAGATTGCGGATGTCGTTTAAGCAGTCGAAAATGCGGATGATGTCAATGCCGTTGGCCACGGATTTCTGGACGAAATATTCCACCACATCGTCCGCATAGTGGTTATAGCCGAGAATATTCTGGCCGCGGAACAGCATCTGCAGCTTGGTGTTTTTGAAGCCTGCCCTCAGTTTGCGGAGCCTCTCCCACGGATCCTCCTTCAGGAAGCGGAGAGAAGCGTCAAATGTGGCGCCGCCCCAGCACTCCACCGCATAGTAGCCCACCTGATCCATCTTGCCGATGATGGGCAGCATCTGTTCGGTGCTCATCCTGGTAGCCAGCAGGGACTGGTGGGCGTCGCGCAGCACCGTCTCTACGATCTTTACCGGCTTTTTCTCTATCTGAGCCATTGTATTACCTCCTGTTCAATTTGTTTTTATTTCACTCCGAATATGGCCATAAATGTCCCGGCGGCTACCGCCGTACCGATCACGCCCGCCACGTTGGGTCCCATCGCGTGCATCAGCAGGAAATTGGTCGGATCCGCCTGGGAGCCCACCTTCTGGGACACACGGGCTGCCATGGGAACCGCGGAAACACCCGCGGAGCCGATCAGCGGATTGATCTTTCCTCCGGTGATCTTGCACATCAGCTTGCCGAACAGGACGCCGGCCGCCGTACCGACCGCAAACGCGATCAGTCCCAAAACCACGATCTTGATGGTATCCAAATTCAGGAACGCCTCCGCGCTGGTAGTGGCGCCTACGGAAGTGCCCAGCAGGATAACCACAATGTACATCATCGCGTTGCTGGCTGTTTCGGTCAGCTGCTTGACAACACCGCTCTCACGGAACAGGTTGCCCAGCATCAGCATTCCCACAAGGGGAGCCGTAGACGGCAGGATCAGGCAGACCACGATGGTAACAATGATCGGGAACAGAATCTTTTCCAGCTTGGAAACCGGGCGGAGCTGCTCCATCTTGATCTTGCGCTCCTTCTCCGTGGTAAGCAGCTTCATAATCGGCGGCTGGATAATGGGAACCAGCGCCATATAAGAGTACGCCGCCACGGCAATGGGGCCCATGAGCCCGGTCTGACCCAGCCTGCTCGCCAGGAAAATGGACGTGGGGCCGTCGGCTCCGCCGATGATGGAGATGGCCGCGGCCGCGCGGTCGTTGAAGCCCATGAAAATGGCGATAAAATACGCGGTATAGATACCGAACTGGGCTGCCGCGCCCAGCAGAAAGCTCTTGGGATTGGCGATCAGAGGACCGAAATCCGTCTGCGCTCCTACTCCCATGAAGATCAGGGACGGCAGAATGGCCCATTCATCCAGCTGGAAGAAATAATACAGAAGGCCGCCCGTCCCGGTAGAAGAATCCTCCGGGTGCACCATGATATCCGGATAAATGTTCACAAGGAGCATACCAAACGCAATAGGCACCAGAAGCAGCGGCTCAAAACCTCTGCGGATGGCCAGATACAGGAAAAAGCAGGCCACCGCGATCATGAGAAGGTTGCCCACGGTCAGGTTCAGGAATGCCGTCTGCTGAAGAAGATTCGACATTGTCGTTGCAATATAGTCCATAGTAATCCCTCCATACGGAACCTGCGCTTATTGCCACGCGGTCCTTAATTTAAAGTAGCCAGCGTCGCACCGGATTCCACGGCATCGCCTACGGACACGTTGATGGTTGCGATCGTTCCGTCGGACGGAGCAACGATATCGTTCTCCATCTTCATCGCCTCAAGGATCATGATGACCTCGCCGCGCTTGACCGCCTGGCCCGCGCTCGCCTTCACGCCCAGGATCTTGCCGGGCATGGGGGCCGTCACGGTGACGGATCCTGCCGGACCCGCGGGTGCCTTGGGAGCAGGAGCCGCCTTGGGGGCCGGAGCGGGCTTCGGACCGGGAGCCGGGGCGGCCTTGGGAGCCGCGCCTGAGGGAGCGCCCTCCTCCACCGTTACTTCGTACACATTGCCGTTGACTGTGATCGTATAATTTTTCATGATTTAATCCTCCTGGAATATTTTACGTTTACGCTCTTTTCCACTTGCTGCCCGGAAGCCGTCTGATCGAACGGACCACAAGGCCGTCGCTTCCTTCCGCGGCCGCGTATGCGGCAACGGCCGCCGTGATCACGGCAACCACCTCCAGATCATCGACCGTCTCCCCGGCTTCCTCCGCGGGAGGAGCCTCCGGGGCCGGAGCCGGCTGATCCGGGACCTTTTTCGCCTTTAACCTCTTCTCGGCCGCGCTGATATACTTGAAGCAGTAAATGATCAGGCTGATAAAGATCAGCACGGCGAAAACGGTTCCCATGCCCATCAGGGTATTCATACCCGCTTTGGCCATGTTCTCGCCCATCGTATAGACCGGGTTAAAGGAGAACACCAGAGACGTGTCGTTCATCTGCGCCACCACCTCGCAGTCCCTCTTTTCAAAGCTGCATATGGCGGTCAGTATGAATCCGTCGTCCGTCATCTCTCCTTTCGTTTCTCCAAACTCCACGAAACCTCCCAGTTCTCCGGCCACCGATTCATAAGCCTCTATGGACTGTTCAAGGCCGTCGGAAAACTCCTGGCCGTAACTGTATTCGAAATACTCAAGCATTCCGTCCTTTTCTTCCGGCTCCAGGTTCACAATCAGGTCAAGGAAGGATTCCGCCGCCTGACTGATTTCCTCGTAGTCATCCACAGGCATTCCCGTCTGCTCCTGTTCAGCGCCGCAGCCGGAGAGGGTGAACAGAAGGAATACCGTGCAGAGCATCCAAACCACTAACTTTTTAATCCGTTTCATACGCCTGCCACCTCGCTCAGACCGTACCATGCTTCTTCGCCGGCCGGTCCTCTCTCTTCGTGAATAACATCTCAAACGCCGCGATGACCCGCTTTCTTGTCTGCGCGGCCTCGATTATATCGTCCACATATCCTCTTCTCGCCGCGGAGAGGGCGCTGGACTGCAGCTCCTGATATTCCCTCGTTTTCTCACGGATCAGGGATGCCGCGTCGTCGGATCCGGAGATCTCGTCCGCATACATGATCCGGACGGCGGATTCCGCCTCCATCATGCCCACGGACGCTCCCGTCCAGGCGTAAACGATATCCGCTCCCACGGACTTGCTTCCCATCGTCAGGTACGCGGTCCCCAGGGCCTTGCCCACGATGACCGTTACCTTGGGAACGCTGGCGTTCGCATACGCATATGTCAGCCTGGCCGCCGCCTTCGCCATATGGCGCTCGCTGCAGGTATCCGCCTTGTATCCCTGCACATCCGTCAGGGTCAGCACCGGGATGTTAAACGCGTCGCAGAATCCGATGAACTCCGCCGCTTTCGTGCATCCCTCCGCCGTGAGCACCGGATCATACGATGCCGTCGTCTCTCCGTCATCGCCGTAGCTCGCGCTCCGGTTGGCGACGCATCCCACGGTCACGCCGTTCAAGCGGATAAATCCGGTGGCAAGCGAAGGGGCGTACATCGCCTTCGTCTCCAGGAAAAAGCCGCCGTCGGAAATCCGGGAAAGAGCCGCCGCCGGATCGTGCACGCAGCCCTCCAGATCCTCACAGATACGGTTTAAATCGTCATCGCACACCTGAACGGACAGGTCGTCCTCATTATTGGCGGGAAGCACCGATACCAGCTGGCGGATCTGGGCCAGGATCTCCTCCTCGCTTCCCGCAAAATCCACCATTCCCGCCTTCTCGCTCTGGAACTGGCAGGCCGCGGTATCGCACTTCCCCACATAATTTCCGTCAATGGCATTGGGAGCGTTGACAAAAAGCCTGGCCTTCGTGCTCTCCATGAAAGTGAAGTCGGAAAGCGCCGCGGAAACGGCCATGCCGCCGCCGCAGGTTCCGAAGACGGCCGTGATCTGCGGTACGACGCCGGAAGCCAGCGCCTGGCTGGTATAGAGCTGGCCAAAGCCGTGAAGCGCGTCTGTGGCCTCCTGCAGCCTCAGACCGGCGCAGTCTACCAGTCCGATGACCGGCGCCCCCATCTTCATCGCCATCGAGTAGATCGCCGCGATCTTCTTCGCGTGCATCTCACCCATGGAGCCGCCCATCACGGAGGCATCCTGGCTATACACATAAACAAGGGCCCCGTCGATCGAACCGTATCCTGTCACAACGCCGTCCGACGGTGTTTCCCTGCCTGTCATGTTGAAATCGGTCGCTCTCGCCGTCACATAAGCGCCGACTTCAACAAAACTGTTTTCATCAAGCAGCGCGGAAATCCTGCTGCCTGCTGAAGTTTGTGCCGAATTACTCATTTTGCAGTCCTCCATTTTGAAATATTTGCGCAAAAGATCCCGCCGCGGCGGTTTCTTATGCGGTGAATCCAATTTTTCCTATTGTAAATTGTATAACAGAGAGAGGCGGATTTCAAGCACATTTTCCAAAAACTGCATCGTCCGCGGGACATTTTTGTTTCTTATCTTTTTTCAACTTTTGTTTCCCATCTTTTTTCAATCTCTTTACATCTTCCATTTTGCGTGATAAAATCAGAAATAACACATAAAGACTAAAAATCCAGAAAGGAGTCCATTATGGCAGAACAGACCGGCATCCTGTGGAGCGACAGAAAACATCATCTGTGGTTCCCCATAAGTTTCACAAAATATTATATTGAAGAGGATCGGCTGATGATCAAGTCCGGGCTTCTCAGCACCACTCTGGAGGAGGTTCTGCTGTACCGCATCGTGGATCTGACCTGCAGGCAGACTTTGTCCGGAAAGATTTTCGGCACGGGAGATATCATCATATGCACCCGCGTAGATGCCTCCCCGGAGCTTGTCCTGAAAAACATCAAGCACCCCATGGAGGTCGTTCGCCTGATCTCCAAGACCGTCGAGACGGCGCGTCAGGAGCGCAACGTAATCGGCAAGGAGTTCTACGGCACTCCCGGCGGACATCCGCCCGTGGATGTGGACGGGGACGGCATTCCGGATTTTCCGGAGCATATGGTGTAGCGCTTCTGTTTCCGTATTCCGGGGGGAATAAAACGATCAGGAGATATCGAACATGGGACTCGAATTTATCAGTAAACTGCCCACACCCGCGCAGATCCGGGATCAGTTCCCTCTTCCGCACGGTCTTTCGGCAGTCAAAGAAGCACGCGATGCGCAGATCCGACAGGTACTTACCGGCGAAAGCAGCCGTTTTCTTGTCATAATCGGCCCCTGCTCCGCCGACAACGAAGATTCGGTTCTGGAGTATGTCAACCGCCTGGCTGCAGTTCAGGAGAAAGTGAAGGACAGGCTGATCCTGATCCCCCGCGTCTATACCAACAAGCCCCGCACCACGGGCGAGGGCTATAAGGGGCTTCTCCATCAGCCGGATCCGGAGAAAAAGCCCGATATGTATGAGGGGATCATCGCCATCCGCAGGCTCCATATGCACGTCGTTCAGCAGACGGGGCTTACCACAGCCGACGAGATGCTTTATCCGGACAATCTCCGCTATCTGTCGGATCTGATGTCGTACATCGCGGTAGGCGCCCGCTCCGTGGAAAATCAGCAGCACCGGCTGGTGGCCAGCGGATGCGACGTCCCCGTAGGCATGAAGAATCCCACCAGCGGCGATCTTTCCGTTATGCTCAATTCCGTCGTCGCCGCTCAGGGAGCCCACGAATTCATTTTCCGGGGCTATGAGGTGCATACGCCGGGCAATCCGCTTACCCATACCATCCTTCGCGGGGCGGTCAACAAGCACGGACAGAATCTGCCCAACTATCACTATGAGGATCTGATCCTTCTCCACAGGCTTTACAGCGAGCGGGACTTAAAGAATCCCGCCTGCATCGTGGACGCCAATCACTCCAACTCCGGAAAGCAGTATATGGAGCAGATCCGCATCGTCAAGGAGGTCCTTCACAGCCGCCGCCATTCCTCGGAGATCCGGGAGCTGGTAAAGGGCGTGATGGTCGAAAGCTATCTGGAGCCCGGAAACCAGAAGATCGGCGAGCACTGCTACGGAAAATCCATCACCGATCCCTGCCTGGGCTGGGACGACTCGGAGCGTCTGATCTATGAGATCGCCGAAGGACTCGACTGAACCGGTCAGAGTCTCTCCTGATCCGCTCAGAGTCTCTCCGGCTCGCTGAAATATGCCGATACAGCAAAAAACAAAAGGTCCGAACCGTCTCCCTCCGGGAGAAACGGTCCGGACCTTTTTTGCAGTCTAGGCAGCAAGTCCCATCGCCCAGGAAATGCCGAAATACAGCAGCACCACCGCGCCCAGCACGATCCGGTAATAGCCGAACAGTTTAAAGTCGTTGCGGCGGATATAGCTCATCAGGAACCGGATGGAGTATACGGAGACAAGGAACGCAACCACCATACCGAAGATCAGAAGGAACGCCTCGCCGGCCGTGAAGCGGAATCCGAATTTGATCAGCTTGATCAGGCTGGCCCCGAACATGACCGGTATTCCCAGAAAGAAGGAAAACTCCGCCGCGGAGCTTCTGGAGCAGCCCAGGATCATAGCGCCCAGGATCGTCGCGCCCGACCGGGACGTTCCGGGAACCAAAGAAAGTATCTGGAACAGGCCGATATACAGAGCAGTGCGCAGAGTGAACTGATCCACCTTCTCAATGTCGGCCCTCTTTCCGTAATTTGCGTTTTCTACCACAATAAAAAGAACGCCATAGAGGATCAGGGTGGCGGCTACCACAAACGGGCCGCGCAGATGCGCCTCCATCCAGTCGTCCAGCGGAATCCCTACGATGGCGGCGGGAAGAATGGCGACGAGAACCTTCAGCCACAGGACCAGGGTCCCGGCCTTAATGCCAAGAACCCCTCCCTTTCTGTTTACGGGGATCGGAAGCGCGATCAAATCCTCCCTGGATCCCCTTTTCGTCCGGTAGATCCCGGTCGGTATCACAAACTCCTTCTCCGCGTTTCCGAAACCGGCGGACAGCCTGACCGCCCGGGAGCCCTGGCTCTTGCCGTAAACGGCGGTAAAAGGAAACAGCCTGGAAAAATACAGCAGGACCACGGCCAGGATAGCGCCCAGCTGGATCACCACAAGAAACATCTCCTTAAACTCCGGCGACACATTCAGCTGGATCAGCTCATCCAGAAGAATCATATGCCCCGTGCTGCTGATCGGCAGCCACTCCGTAAATCCCTCCACGATCCCGAATACCAGGACCTTCAATATCTCGATAAAATCCATTGATCCTCTCCTGCTCCTTCTGTATGTTGTTTTTCGCTTCGGTCCGGCGGTCCGGACCTCCGCTCCCCCGCATCAGGCATCCGGACCCAGATCCTCGATCTGCCAGTCGATCCCTTCCACTCCGTGGCTCTCCAGGAATTCGTTGCATCTGCTGAAATGCCGGCAGCCGAAAAATCCGCGGTATGCGGAAAGCGGGCTGGGATGCGGCGCCGTAAGGACCAGATGCTTCGGATTGGTCAGCATCGGCATCTTCGACTGGGCCGGCTTTCCCCATAACATATATACGACGGGGCGGTCCTGAACATTCACCGCCCGTATGATGGCATCGGTAAACTGCTCCCATCCTCTCCCCTGATGGGAGTTCGCCTGATGAGCCCTTACGGTCAGAACCGTATTCAGGAGCAGAACCCCCTGCCTGGCCCATTTGACGAGGCAGCCGTTATCCGGGATCTTCAGTCCCAGGTCGTCATGAAGCTCCTGATAGATGTTCTGAAGAGACGGAGGGATCTCCTTCTGGTCAGGCGGGACCGAAAAGCACAGGCCGTGTGCCTGATGCTCATTGTGGTACGGATCCTGCCCCAGGATCAGGACTTTCACCTGGCTTAAGGGCGTCAGGTGAAGCGCATTGAAAATGTCCTCCGCAGGCGGATAGATGGTCCGGGTGCGGTACTCCTGGTTCACAAAATCATACAGCTGTCTGTAATAGGGCTTGCCGAACTCTCCTCCGACAGCCGCAAGCCAATCGTTTTGTATAGCCGCCATTATCGTTTCCTCCCGTGTCGCTTTCCGTACATTGCCCGCCTGCCGGCGGATGCGGCTCACGCGCCGCCTTCTGTGTGCTCCCGTGCTGCTTTCTGTGTGCTCCCGCGCCGCTTTCTGTGTGCTCCCGCGTCGCCGCTTTTCCCCGATCCGTCCGTCAGGAAAGCCGGACCGGCACTCCGCGTTTCCCGAGATACCGTTTCAGATCGGAAATCTCCAGTTCCTTATAGTGAAACAGCGAAGCGGCCAGAGCCGCGTCCGCTCCTCCTGCCGTCAGAGCTTCATAAAAATGCTCCATGGTTCCCGCGCCTCCCGAGGCGATCACGGGAACCGACACGTTTCGGGCAATGAGGGAAGTCAGCTGAATATCATATCCCGCGCGGGTCCCGTCACAGTCCATACTGGTCAAAAGGATCTCGCCGGCTCCCAGGCGGTCCGCTTCCATAGCCCACTGCACGGCGTCGATCCCGGTGTCGATCCTTCCTCCGTTTTTATATACGTTCCACCCGGAGCCGTCCTCTCTTCTCCTCGCGTCGATCGCCACTACCACGCACTGCCTGCCGAATTTGTCCGCGGCGTCGGCGATCAGGCCGGGCGTATTGACAGCCGCCGAATTGACGGAAACCTTATCGGCGCCGGCCCGCAGGATCGTCCGGAAGTCCTCCACCGTCCGGATCCCTCCGCCCACGGTAAACGGGATGAAAACCGTCTCCGCCACACGGCGGACCATATCCGTCACCGTCGCCCTGTCGTCGGAGGACGCGGTGATATCAAGAAAAACCAGTTCATCGGCGCCGGCTCTGTCATAGGCGCCCGCGATCTCCACCGGATCGCCCGCGTCCCTCAGATTCACAAAATTTACGCCCTTCACCACGCGGCCCCGATGTACGTCCAGGCAGGGAATGATTCGTTTGGTAAGCATATCCCGGATTCTCCTTTATCTTGTTCAATCTGTCCGGAGCCCTTCCGGCGCCGGGTCCTTCCCGGATGCGCCGCCCTCCGCGGCAATGAAATTGCGCAGTATCGCAAGGCCCACTCCGCCGCTCTTTTCCGGATGGAACTGACAGGCAAACAGATTTCCTCTCTCTACCGCCGCGTCAAACTCTCCGCCGTAATCGGACCTGGCGGCCACGATCCCGGAATCGCAGGCCGTCAGATAGTAGGAATGTACGAAATAGACATACGAGCCGTCCGGGATCCCCCCAAACAGCCTGCTTCCCGGCCGGACCGCAAGCGAGTTCCAGCCCATATGCGGTACCTTCCGTCCTTCGCCCTCCTGAAATCTCCGGATCCGTCCCTTCAGGATCCCAAGTCCCTCCGTATCCGGGCTCTCCTCGCTCTCCTCAAACAGGAGCTGGAGTCCCAGACAGATCCCCAGGAACGGCTTCTCTTCGGCTGCCGCGCGGATCACCTCCGCAAGCTCTCTCTCCCGGATCTTCCTCATAGCGTCGCCGAACGCGCCTACGCCCGGGAGGATCACCCGGTCGGCCCCGGCGATCTTTTCGGGATCGTCGGTTACCGCCGCCTCCTCTCCCAGGGCCAGGAGAGCCTTTTCCACACTCCGTATATTTCCCGCATCATAATCAATGATCGCCGTCACAGTACGTCCATCCTTTCCCGTCCTCTTCCGAACCGCGTCAGAGTTTCCGGCATATCGAATACCCCCGCCTCACCTTTCGGTCTTTTCCTTCCCCCGGGTGAGCGTCTGCACAAGCCACAGGCCGGAATCGCTCAGATCATCCTCCGTAAAGCCGCCTGTTTTCGTACAGGAGCTTTTCAGGACGGCGCTCGTCTCGTTTTTGTTGGAGAGGTTCCACGCCACGTAGCTGATGCCAAGCCGGTCCATGGTCTCCACCCAGCGGTCGGCCTGCTCGCGGTCGATCGCTCCGTTCCCGCTGGCATCGCAGATCCCGTACTCGCTGACAAAGACCGGCAGACCGGCCTTCACGGCCTCCTCCATCCGGGAGCGCAGATCCTCCTTGTGGGTCGCCGCATAAAAATGAAGCGTATACATGATATTGTCAAAGCCCGTAATGGGGGATGCGGCCGCCTGATCCACATACTGGCTCCAGTTGGGAGTCCCCACCAGGATGACGGCATCCGCGTCATTGGCGCGAATCACCGGGATCACCTGAGCGGCATAATCCTTGATCTGCTGCCAGGTAGTCCCTCCGTTGGGCTCGTTGCATATCTCGTAGAGCACATTATCATATCCGGAAAACTCCCGGGACATCTGTGAGAAAAACGCCTTTGCCTCTTCCTGATAAATGGCGGGATTTCCGTCGGAGAGGATGTGCCAGTCCACGATCACATACAGATCCTCCTGTGCCGCCAGACGGACGCC
>CANRGP010000037.1 GCA_947630085.1 uncultured Lachnospiraceae bacterium | reverse complement strand
TATAATGGGACTGCAGGTACCGGCAGCCTGTGCTCCCGGCGCCTCCCGCGCCGCCAGGGCGGCGGCACGGGAAACGGACAGGCGGTAATCTTATAAGGATTATACCTGTTCCGGAGCGTCCTCCGCAATGTCACAAACGGTGGAAAATCCCAAATATTGTATCATATATGGATATCATGGAAAGGAGCCCTCACAGATGAACGGCCATCCATCCGCAGGCACGGTTTCTCCTCTGGTCATCGACAACCCCGGAAGCGAATTCGGGGCGCTCTATCGGACTACCGCGCCCTTTCAGATCACCTACGAATACTGCAGCGGCGTCTCAGAGGAGGATTACATCAACTCCGTTTCCCTTTCCATGGAAAACGCCTCGCTCTGCCGGGAAACCTATGTCGGGCACAACCGGCAGTATCACGCGAAAGCCCCGCATTTTCATGATTATTTCGAGATCATGCTGGTTCTTCGCGGGAGCGTCGTCCAGCGGATCGAAAACCGGGAGTATCTCTACCCCGCGGGCGGATGCTGCCTGCTGAACCGCAATCTCCGCCATTACGAAAATTTTCAGTCGGAAGCGGAGCTGCTCTTTGTGGGCCTTTCCGCGGAATACGTTCGGAAGATCCTGGCCTATTTTCGGGGAAATGTCTTTCCGGAGGAAAAAAGATTCCTGGACAGCGAGGTCTGCCGCCTGATCACGGCGGATCTTTCAGAATCGGACGGCGGGGTAAAGCAGGAATATCTGGATTTTATTCCCACGGTGCAGATGCAGGAAAAAACAGGCAGACAGGTCCGCCGCATTGCGTCCGAGCTGATCCTGACGCTTCTCCTTCCGGATTTCGGGGCGGCTCTCCGGATCGACAGTCTGATCTGCTCGCTTCTCGGCGGACTTTCCGACCCGGCCAACTACCACCATACGCGGGTGACTCTGGACGCCGTCGGGGAATCCCTCATCTTTTCACGCATCAGCCGTCTGATCGAAGAGCAGAACGGCCGCATTTCCCGGGCGGAGCTTGAGCGTCGCCTCAACTACAGCGGGCACCACATCAATTATATCGTCGGCAAATATTCGGGAATGTGCCTGTATGATTACTGCATGGGCTTCTGCATGAAAAAAGCCGCGCGCGACCTGAAAAATACAACGGCCAGCGTAAGCGAGATCGCCTCTGGCCTGGGCTTTTCCAACCGGACGCATTTCTACAGCCTCTTCAAAAAGGCATACGGGCTTACTCCCAGGCAGTACCGCGCGGCCCATGCCGGAGCCGCGCAGACACAGACGTCCGGAAACGCCTGAGCCGCTCAGACGCCGCAGACGCCCGGAAACGCCTGAGCCGCGCAGACACAGACGACCAGAAATGCCTGAACCGTATATAAATACAAAAATACCGGATACAGGGGATCGCTCCCGTGTATCCGGTATCCTTTCTTTTTTCATTTCCGCGCCGACGAAGGTCAGCTCTTTTTCTTCTCGCCCCAGCCCGGGGAAAAGATGGTCTTATCCACGGCGAAAATGATAACCATGGCAACGCCGCCGGTGACGACCGTGGTGACGATGGAGCTGACGGTGTTCCTCACGGCCTCATTGTGGATGAGGGCCACGGTGATCGGGTTCCACAGGCAGGTAAACAGATTCATTACCAGGAATACCACGATAGTCGCCACTCCATGGGCCACCGCCTGCGGAAGCACGGGACCGTGACTCTTAAACGTAACGTTGCGCTGCAGTGGGAAATTGATGCACTCGCCGAACACGATAGCCGTCAGGTTGGCCAGTGTAAAAGCCAATCCGCTGCTGACCAGGTATGCGCCGTCCGCGCCCTGCTGAAGGGCGTTTCCCACGATAGCCAGCTTAAAATCCACTCCGAACAGGGACACGGGGATTCCCGGGAACAGCCATTCCACATCGCCCACCATGCCGTGGAAAAGGGAGGGCAGGAACATCAGCAGAAGCATTTTAATAAAGGTAACCACGTAGCTGAATACCAGGAACAGGCCGCCTTCGCGGATCCATTTGGCTGCTTTCGGATGCTTTTCCATCCATTCTTTCATGTTCTTATTCCTCCTTATTCCATGGAATTGGCTTTCTTCTGCACCTTGCGCTGCTTAAAGAAGCCGCCGATCACGCCGCCAAGGCCGGAGAAAAAGTGACCGTTGACGATCTTCACGATATTTTCGCACATTGCCTGGCTGCACATCCCGCCCGCCATCTTTCCGATCGCCCGGAATGGCATATTGTAAATGAACGTGATGTTCAGGTCCGGCGTGCCCTTCTTAATGCTCTTATTGAGCATATTGGTCATGATCTTGTAGACCTGTCTGGCCGGCCAGCTCTTGGCGTAATACATCTGGCAGATGGCATCGTTCATCCGCAGTGTCCCGGACCAGCTCCCGTCAGGAATGGAATGGCCCAGAAGCTCGGTAAACTCTGCGTCGTCCACCGCCTTGATGTTTCCGGAGACATAGCTGGGAAGACGGTTCAGGCTGTTGGGAACCGGAGCGTCCGTCCCTTTCACCGTGACCGTTCCCGTCAGGCGGATATCGGCCACGGAAGCGCCGATCAGGATCTCATACTCCCCTCCGTCGATCTCGAAACGGTTGGTCTTCACATTGAAATACCGGAACGCCTTATCATCCAGCGGGATGGTAACGTTCTTTTTCTCTCCTGCCTTCAGGAACACCTTGGCAAATCCCTTCAGCTCCTTCGCGGGCCGATAGACCGATGGGTTCTTCGCCCTGACATAGAGCTGCGCCACCTCTGCTCCGTCCCGGCTGCCGGTATTCTGAATGGTAAATGTCGCCGCCTTCTCTGTAACCTGTAACCCTCCGTATTCAAACGTTGTATAGCTCAGACCGTATCCGAACGGGAAAAGCACCTCAACTCCGGCTGTCTCAAAATAGCGGTAACCTACATACAGACCCTCCCGGTACTCCACAGTCCTCTGTTTTGCCGGGAAATACGGCGCGGACGGAATATCCTCATAAGCCTTGGGATATGTCTCGGACAGCTTTCCGGACGGGTTCACCTGGCCCAGGATCACCTCGAGAACCGCGGAAGCTCCCGCCTGGCCGCACAGATAGCCGTGAACCATCGCCTTGCACTTGCCGATCCAGGGCATCTCCACGGACGATCCAGCAGACATGACCACGATCACATTGGGGTTCACCGCAGCTACCGCATCCAGAAGATCCACCTGGCTCTGGGGAATCTTCATATGCTGGCGGTCCAGGCCCTCTGATTCGCTGATCTCGTCCAGTCCGATATACAGAAGCACATAATCCGCTTTCTTCGCCAGCTCCACGGCCTTCGCCTGCATGGCGGGATCTCCTGCTCCGCTTCTGGGATAACCCGGCTCATAGCCTGCCACATCCAGATCAAAGTTCCCGATCACGTCCATGGTATGATCCAGCTTCGTGCAGTTGACTACGGACGAACCGGCTCCCTGATAACGGGCCTTCCCCGCGAACTCGCCGATCACGGCCACCCGGCTCCCCGCCTTCAGAGGAAGGATCCCTCCCTCGTTCTTCAAAAGGACGATGGACTGCTCGCTGGCCTTTTTGGCCATAGCATGATGGGCTTCCACGTCGAAGGGCTTGCCCTTCAGCGGATCTACCGCTTTCCGGGTGGAAAGCACCACATCCAGCAGTTCATCCACTCTACGGTCCACCAGCTCCTCGCTGATCCTTCCGTCCTTCACCGCCTGGATCAGCTCCTCGTCGGAATCGCCTCCTGTAGACGGCATCTCGAGATGGGATCCTGCCCGTACGCCCTCCACATGGTTGTTGGAAGCGCCCCAGTCGGAAACGACAAACCCGTCAAATCCCCACTCATCGCGGAGGATCTCCTGGAGAAGGTGTTCATTCTCGTTGGCATATACACCATTCACCATATTGTAGGAAGACATGAGGGACTTGGGATGGGCCTCCTTCACCGCGATCTCAAACCCTGTCAGATATATCTCGCGAAGCGTTCTTTCATCCACCACGGAGTCCGACGCCATACGCCGCAGCTCCGTATTGTTTGCCGCGAAATGCTTCGGGCAGGCGGAAACGCCGTTCTCCTGGATCCCGCGGATATAGCCCGCGGCCATCTTGCCGGCCAGATACGGATCCTCGCTGAAATACTCAAAATTGCGTCCGCACAGAGGATTTCTCTTTATATTCAGGCCCGGTCCCAGAAGCACGCACACATCCTGCGACGCGGCCTCCTCGCCCAGGTACCGCCCCAGCTCTTCGCCCAGCTGCGGGTCCCATGAATTCGCCATTGTTGCCGCCGTCGGAAAACAGGTCGCCGGAACGGAACCGTTCAGTCCCAGCTGATCGCCGGCCCCCTCCTGCTTGCGGATCCCGTGCGGGCCGTCGGAAAGGGTCATGTTCGGAACGCCTTTGGCCTTTACGCTCCTGGTCTGCCAGAAGTCTTTCCCGGACAGCAGATAGCATTTTTCCTCCAGTGTCAGTTTAGAAATGATATCCTGATGTTTCAAGGAAATTCCCCCTCCTTTATCATCTTTTTGTTCCGCCCCCTCCCGTTGCCGGAAGGGGGCGGAGAAAACGGTTGCGTTACAGTTTACTTATTTCGCCTCTTTTTTCTTTTTGAGGAAGAGGAATGCAAAGAGAACTTCCAGGGCAACCAGCACTACGCCAGCGATCACGTCGATCTTGACGAACAGTTTGGTCATGTTATCCATTCCTCCGCTCGCGGTCGGATCGCCGTCCGCGTAGTAGCCGGAATTCACGATGGTGTACATGATGTTCTTGCAGGACTTGCGCATCGCCTGAAGAGCCGTCGGATTCTGGTCGGTGAAGACGTTGGACTGTGCGCTTGCAAAGCCGAGCATCAGGTCGTTGCCGTTTCTGACCGCCAGGTCGGAGATCATGTATCCGTAGGAACCGTCGTAGTCTGTCTCAACGAATCCGACGAATCCCCACTCATCGCGGAGCACATTGTTCAGCAGGTTGCCGTTGGCGCCGCACCAGCGGGTGCCGATCCAGTTGAATCCGGACATAGCGGCGAGCCCGGTTCCCTCATATCCTTTCACACAGAGCTCAAACGGCTTCAGATAGATCTCACGGATCGCCTGCTCGGAAGCAAACGTGGTGAGGATCGAGCAGCGGTTCGTTTCCTGGTCGTTCAGTGCAAAATGCTTGATGTACGCGTATACTCCCTTGGAGGCGGCGCCGTTGACCTCGGCGGATGCGATCTTGCCTGCCAGCACGCCGTCCTCGGAATAATACTCGAAATTACGTCCTGCAAACGCGTTGCGGTGCGTGTTCATAGCCGGTCCGTACCAGCCGTAGTTGTTGGCCTCCGCGTACTCCTGGCCCAGAGCCTCGCCCATTTCCCTGATGAGGGCCGTGTTCCATGTCTGTGCCATCAGCACCTCGGAGGGATATGCGGTACCATAAGCGCCGGTGATGAAGTTGGAAAGTCCGGCAGGGCCGTCGCAGTCGGATGTCGCGACCTTGCCCACGGAATCGATCGCAGCTGTCTGCCAGCCGCCGAGGTTGATCATCAGGGACATATCATCAAAGCTCAGCTGATCCAGAAGCGTATCCCACTGCGGATCGTCGTAGGAAAGTCCGCGGAGGGCGTAAAGCTTCAGGTTGTTGGACGCTCCCAGCGTCGGTGCGGTATCGGAAGCGTTATCCAGCTTCGTGGGATCATAATATGCGGTCACGCGGGACTCGATCTCGGAACGCACATCCGCGCTCATCGCAAAATCGGTCGGAGCCGCGGTCGCTTCCGCATAGTTGGCAAATCCGTCGGCGCGGGACAGCTGTACAAAATCACCGCGGGAATAATCCTCAAACTGGTTGCCGACCGGAGCCTTGTCGCTGGAACGTCCGTTGGCGTAGCTGATCAGGGAGGCTACGTTATATGTCTCGGAATCGATCACATTGTGGGAATCTCTGTTGATGGAGATCACATAATCTCCGGCTTCGAGTACATAGGTACCCAGCTCAACCGCATCGTAGGAAGCCATATCCTCCACCGGGAAGGAGATGTTCACCACCTGGGAATCGCCCGGATTCAGCAGATCCGTCTTGGCAAACTCCACCAGATTGGCGCTGGCCTTCTCGATGCCGCCGTTGGTATAGGGCGGGTTGTAGTAGACTTCGACTACGTCCTTGCCGGCCACGGAGCCGGTGTTGGTGACGGTCACGTCAAAGCTCAGGTTTCCGCCGTTCTCGGTGATGGGGCCCATCTCCTGGGTAAACGTGGTGTAGCTCAGGCCGTATCCGAACGGGTACTGCACTTCGTCCTCGTACTGGATCAGTCCTTCTGCCGCCGCTGTCTCATAGAACTTATATCCTACATAGATGCCTTCAATGTAATTGACAAACGCAAGGTTTCCTTCGTATGCGCCGTCGGAAGCCGCGATCGCCTGCTTCAGGTCATCCACTCCCGAGTAGGAGAAGTTGCCGACATTATTCCAGGTGGGTGTCGCGGTCAGGTCTTTCACATAGGTGTCAACGGTTCTTCCCGAAGGATTGATCTCTCCGCTTAAGATCTTGCCCAGTGCGGAAAAGCCCGTATTGCCTGCGCCGGGAGCCAGGATGACGGCACCGATCTGCGGATATTCGTCTACCCAGCCAAGCTCCATGGCATTGTTGGCATTGATGATGACGACGACCTTGTCAAACTCGGAGCAGACCTTCTCCACCATGTTCTCCTCGGTGACGGACAGTTCCAGGTAATGCTCGCCCTGCTCGAAATCGTCATAGCTGCCGTTGTTGGTATAGGTTGCATTCGTATATCCGTAATTTGCGGGAACTACGGAAACCTGCTCCGCCAGATTGTAGGTGCCGTGGATGACGCCGTACATATCTCTCGGAAGATCGGCTCCCTCACCGCCGGAACGGGAGATCACGATCACCGCGGTGTCGGAATAGCCGGTCGCCTGGGACATCACCGCATCCGTGTAAGCGTCTACCGTCGGTTCCGGAAGCGTCCAGTCCTGGCTCTGCATCGCCACGGTGGGACGGTCGGCCCGATAGTCCGTATACATCTTCGTCAGCTCTTCATTGGTGGTAAATCCCGCGTCCTGGAGGGACTTGAGGATGCTCACGGCCGAAGATGCGTCAGAGGAGCCGGAACCGGTTCCGCCGAAGATGGGATTGGTCGATCCCCATCCGAACACATTCAGCGCTTTGGTGCCGGTCAGCGGCAGAATGCCGTCGTTCTTCACGAGGACAAGGCCCTCCTCGCCTACCTTGGCGATCACGTCCTTGCTCGCCTGGACCGTTTCCTCGGAAAGGTTCACAGAGGATGCGTTCAGAACGCTGGAAAGGTTGGTTTTCATCGGTCCGTAGCAGACCATGTTAACGATCACGACTACGCTCAGAAGCCAGGCGACCAGCGCGGTCCCGCGCACAAAGCCCCTGACTCCCTTTTTCAGCTTGCCGGCCAGCACGATCACGACGATCGCCACCACAAGCAGAATCAGGATGGCGTACACATAGCCGATGCACATACTCAGATAGCTCTGCAGATCGGCGGTGCTGACGCCCATGGGTGTAAAAATGGGTGATAACAGAGATGTCAGCAGATTAACCATATCTCTTCCTCCTTTTTTGGACATCCGCTGGATTCCGGAGTCCTTTTGTGCAATTATTGTAGCACACCCTTTCGGTTTTATTTACATTTTGCACAAAATGTTCGTTTTTTTGCATAAACCGTTTTTTATATGTGCATATTGCACAAATCCCGGCTGTCTGCCATAGCAAACAGCCGGGATCTTTGGTTTTTTTGCACTATTTTTTCTTTTCCTCATCTTCGGGAAGCGGAAAGATCAGCGTCGCGCTGAACCAGTCGTCCCTGTTATGGAGGGTCATGGTTCCGCCGTATTTTTCCATAGAATAGCGGATGGATTTCAGGCCGTATCCGTGGTTCTCCGCGTCCGGTTTGCTGGTAACCGGCAGCCCGTCCGCAAACGTGGGCGTCTCAAGGCAGTAATTCTCGCACCGGATCAGGAGAAAGCCTTTGCTGGCGCTGACCGACAGATGGATCAGGCGCTTCTCCTTGTCAGGGATCTTCAATTCACATTCGATGGCATTGTCCAGCAGGTTTCCGAAGATCGTACAGATATCCATGACATCCATAAACGAGAGGAGGGCTCCGTCGGCGACGCACGTCATCTTGATCCGGTGTCTGGCACAATAGAGATTTTTCCCGGTGAGCAGCGTGTCAAGCACCGGGGAGCCCGTCTTGCACTGGACCTCATATCCCTGAAACTCCTCCTCCATCTCGTCCAGATAGGCCATCCGTTTCTGCGGATCCTGCTCCGCCCGGAGAGCCGCGATCTGGTTTTTCAGATCGTGATACCTTCTGTTGATGAAATCGATGCTGTCTCTGGACTGGCGGTACTGGGAATACTGATACTTGAGTATGTTCTGAATCGCCCCCAGTTCCCTTTTCGTATATGTCTCGCATCTCTGGACATGGTAGGCATATAAGAAGGCCAGGCCGGCCAGATCCACCAGCGTCCGGATATTGTGGATATCCAGGAGCATGGTTCCCGAGAACGGGTTGTTGGTATTGATAAAGCTTAAGTTTCCCATGGCAAATGCGATCAGCACGATGAGCAGCGGGGTTATCAGCTCCCACGGGCGGAAGATCAGCGCGTCCAGCGGCTCGTTCCGGTCCTTATCCAGCCATATAATGACGCCGAAGACCGCCGCATAGGTCATAGCAAGAAAGATCCCGTAGCCGAGAAGGCTTTCCAGCGCCGGATATCTCTCCATACTGTAGGAATAGAGCTGCCATTCCAGAGAAGCGGCAAATTCCGCCAGCAGGAACGCCTTTGCGGTATAATAGACCGCGGTGAGGAACGGCACACGGCAGCATATCGCGATCAAAATGAACATCATGACCACGGCGGCCATCATACAGGGGATCCAGTATACCAGCGGCAGGGATCCCGTAGCCTCCAGAAACATACACTGGATCAGAAGGGCTCCTGCCAGTACCGCCCCGAGATGCAGTCCGGAAAGCCTGCGTTTTCCGCAGCAGAAAACGCAGCAGACGCAGGCGCACCATTCCGCGAGCGCCGTGACGATCCGGGGAATATCCGGGTATATGCTCATAGGCTTACCTCCCCGATGTAATCCGTAAGCGCCTCCAGGAACGAATTCCGTTTTGCCCGGCTGATGAGAAGGCTCTCCCCGTTCACCACCGCGCAGCCGTCCCGGACCGCGTCCACATATTTCAGGTTCACAAGGTACCCCTTATTGCAGCGAAAAAATCCCTGGGGCTCCAGTTTTTCCTGCATTTCCTGAATGGTCCCGGACGATACGCGGATCCCCGTCCGCGCATGGTAGATGATCTGGTGGCCCTGGCTCTCCACATAAAACAGGTCGGAGGCGGCCATCTTCACAACGCCCCCCTTTACCGGGACGGCAAAATATGTCTTCTCCCGGTTCCTGATCCTCTGAAGCGCCCTGCCGAGCCTCTGGGAAAAAGCAAAATACGATACCGGTTTCAGGACGTAATCCAATGCGTCCACCTCGTACCCGCGTATGGCGTACTGGGCCATATTGGTGATAAAAATAATCACTACCTCGTGATCCACCTTCCGGATCTCGGCGGCGGCTTCCATGCCGTCCATGAGCGGCATCTGCACATCCATCAGGATGATGTCGAACTGGGCCCGGTAGCCCTCCACAAGCTGGTCCCCATCGGTAAATGTCTCGACGGAAAACGAATACCCGCTCTCCTTTTCATAGTCACGAATATAACCGCAAAGCTGTTTTGCACACTTGGAGTCGTCTTCTGCAACTGCAATGCGAATCACGGCTCTTCCCCTTTCTATCTTTTCGTTTCACGGCGTAATATATGCTTTGATCTTCTGTCCGTCTTTGTAACCTTTTTCATATAACCTTTTCATATCATCCGGGTTGCGGGACAGGGTGCTCACACCGCAGGTATCGTCCGGCTCCACGATCAGAACCTTTCCCTCCGCGGCATATTCCTTTGCCCTGGCCGCCTCCTCGTTGTACCGCTCGGCTCTCCGGCGGAGCTTCTCGGCGCATTCCGGATATTTCCTCCGGATCCCGGCCGCCAGCTTCTCGTCCTTTTTCGACGTCCGCGGGACGGCCGTCGGTCTTGTAAGCAGAAGGACGATCCGGTCGCATCCCCGGCGGAACGCCTCCTCCATGGGGATCGGGTCGCCCAGGGCCCCGTCAAAATAGGGTTTTCCCTGCACCGGATACGGCCTGCATACAAAGGGGATCGCGGAGGACGCCTTAAACACATCGTAATCGTCCTGGTGAATGTCGCTTTTGTCAAAATACCTGGGAAGCCCCGTCTGTGCGTCCGTAGCGGCTATATAAAATTCCATGGGATTTTCGCTGAGCGCCCTGTAATCCAGAGGGCTCTCCCCGCCGCTGCGGCTCAGCGTCCCATATACATAATCCAGGTCAATGTAAGAGCGGCTGCGGAGAAAATTGCGGATCCCCGCATACTCCTTTCTCAGGCCGTACTCCGTATAAAAGCGGAGATTCCGCCCGCGCTGTCCCGCGGCGAACGACGCCAGATTGGCGCTTCCCGCCGAGACGCCGATCCCCAGATCAAAACGCACCCCGTCATCCATGCAGCGGTCGAGCACGCCGCAGGCATAAACGCCCCGGAATCCGCCGCCGACATCTACAATTCCCGTCTTCATCAATACCGTCTCCGTTCTCCGTTTTCTGCATTTCCTGTCAGGAGGCTTTCCCGTCATAAAAAGCCGATCCGGCCTTCCCCGCGGGCACCTGAAGCGCCCTGCAGTCAGGCCGTCTTCGTCCTCTTCTCCCGGCGGCTGCCCCATACATAAACCGCCGCTGCCGCAAGGATCAGCACCAGATCCGCGACAATGGTCCCCTCGATCCCGAACCCTGCATTGTAGGCAAAGCTGTCCATCGCCGATGCGGCGTCCAGCTTAAAGATCGAAAAGCTGGAGACGATCCCGCTGTTGGGCAGGCCGAATATGATGTTCTGCGTATAATTCCACGCCGTATGCATCATGAACACGCACCACAGGCTGTCGGTGTAATACACGACCAAAGAGAAAAGGAGTCCGGTCACGACAATGTTTATAATGGACAGCACGGTTATTCCCTCATTCAGAAGATGAAGGATCCCAAAGAGCAGGGCGTATCATACCATTTTCTTTTGGATGTACGTTCCGTTTTCACAAAACCGGCCTCCGTATCATCAGATTTCCGTTCCGCCTGCTCCGTTTTCCGGAATCAGGCAGCCCACTCATCTATTATCCAACTTTTTCGGATAAAATGCAACGACTGTTTCAAAAATATGCGCAATTATGTCCGTGCATATCCGTACCCGCGCGCCTCTTTCTTCTCTCCGAGCTCCCTGTATGTGCCGGCGATCAGGACCGACGCAATAATGAATGTCAGAAGGTCCGACACCGGCATGGAGTAAAGTACCCCGTTCAGTCCCCACAGCAGAGGGAGCAGAAGGGCAAAGCCCACGCCGAAAACAACCTCCCGGATCACGGAAAGCACGGTCGACGCGGCGGCCTTTCCCATCGCCTGCAGAAATATGAAGCACGCCTTGTTGACACAGGCCAGGATCACCATACACAGATAGATCCGGAACGATCTGACGGCAAACGCGGTATAATACGCGCTCTCGTTGGCAGCCCCGAATATCCCGATCAGCGCTCCCGGGAACAGCTCCACGATCACAAACGCGGCGGTTCCTACGGCGGCCTCCGCGGCAAGAAGGCGGGTGAACAGGCTCCTCACCCGCATTTTCAGCCCCGCTCCCATATTGTAGCCGGCAATCGGGATGCACCCTGCCGCCATACCGACAACAACGGAGATCACGATCTGGAAAAATTTCATCACGATCCCGACCACGGCCATCGGAATCTGCGCATACTGCTCCTGCCCGAACACCGGGTCCAGAGCTCCGTACTTCCGGATCATATTGTTGATGGCTGCCATAGCCGCCACAAGAGAGATCTGCGAGAGAAAGCTGGTGATCCCGAGCGTCAGCGTTTTTCCCGCGGCATACCGGTCTATGCGGAAATCTCCTCTGGCCGGTTTAACCAGCTTCATATGCGCAAGATACCAGAGCGCCAGAACCGCTGTCACGGCCTGGCCGATCACGGTTGCCGCCGCGGCCCCCGCCATTCCCCATCGAAACAGGAAGATAAAGACCGGGTCGAGAACAATATTGACAGCGGCTCCGGCCAACGTGGACAGCATTGCAAATCCCGGCGATCCGTCCGCACGAATGATCGGGTTTAATGCCTGACCGAACATATAAAACGGGATCCCGAGCGAGATCCAGAAAAAATACTCCTCCGAGTACCGAAACGTCTCCGCGTTGACCGTCGCGCCGAACAGGGTGATGATCGGACGGGCAAAGATCAGATACACCGCGCAGAGGACCACGCCGCCGGCCGCGGCCATAACGACGGAATTCCCGACGCTTTTCTTCGCATCTTCCATCTTCTTTTTTCCGAGGCTCAGGCTGACGAACGCGCAGCACCCGTCCCCGATCATGACCGCTATGGCCAGCGCAATCACAGTCAGCGGAAAGACGACCGTATTGGCCGCATTTCCGTAAGATCCGAGATAGGCGGCGTTGGCGATAAAGATCTGATCGACGATGTTGTAAAGCGCCCCGACCAGGAGCGAAATGATACAGGGAACGGCGTACTTTCCCATGAGTCTTCCGATCGGCTCGTTCCCCAGATACTGATTTGCTTCTTCTTTCATGATTCCATTCCTTTCATGCACATAAAATAAGCGTGCGGCCTCCGGTAATCGCTGGATTTACACCGAAAGGCCACACGCTGATTTTATTATATGCCGAACGCTTTCCGCCGTCAAAGGGGGATTTGCACAAAAACGTCCTCGCCGCGCATTGGTGAAACTGTTCAGATCCACAGATTTTCTGAACGCCTCCCGCGGTAATGCGGATCCCTGTCAGTCCCACTCCGCTTCGTTTTGCGACAGGATGCCGAACACCTCCCCTTCCATCGTGAGAATATCGTCCAGCGGGACGACCCTGTCATCGGAAAAGCGGAGGATCCGTTTATAACCGTCGATCCGTTTCACCCTTCCGGATACCGCGTCATATTTTCCCCCGGCTTTTTTTCCGTCAGGCACAAAGCAGACGACCGTGATCTCCGGCTCCTCCCCGATATGCTCCCGGAGGATCTGCATTTTCATGTTCAGCAGGCCGGCCGCCCTGTCATCAAGCCCGATCCTGGAATCGGTCCGCCGGGCTGCCTCTTCCACCGCGTCCCCGTATCCGGTCAGCGCCTTGAAGGCGGAAAACTGCGCCGCCCGCTCGGCCATCGACATCCGCTTATACGGATATTCGGCCGCCTCCGGGTACGGCAGATCGTATTCTTTTTCGTATTTCGGGTTATCTCCCATTGCGGACGGCCTCCTTCCCGTTTTTACGCTTTATGTCCGCCGATCTGTGTGTTGCGCTCTCTGGCGGTAGCGCCTTCTTCCAGGCTCATGCCCTTGAGGATCGCGTTTTTCCCGAACCTGTGCCGGATCTCAAGCATGGCCTCCTGCATTTTGCGCTCCCGTTCACGCTCCTCGGCTTCCTTCTGCTGCCGCCGCTCGATCTCTTCCGGATCGTCAAAGAGCGTCAGCTGCACCGGCTGAGCCGGCGTATTCTTTGCGGTATCCTCATCCACCACCCGACAGGCGGTGACATTCAGCCGGCGCACCAAAAGATCCGGATCGACAATGCGGTCAAAAAGCCGCATGGCCGCCTCCACGATCCGCTTTGTGGAGGATGTGGGCGACGGCAGATTTTCCGTTCCGTGCGAATGCTTCGGAACCCTGCGTCCATACCGGTCCGTGGTCACCTCGCCGCGGTATTTCGACCGGATATCCGCATTCGTCAGGTTCTCCACGTCATATCCCACCGTCAGCACGATCTGATCGGTGACGAGACGTTTCTCCACCAGATCCAGCACCAGCATCTCGGTCATCTCCCGAACAACAAGCCTCGCCTTCTCACAGGTGTAGGGCTGCTGCAGCACCTGGCCGGAGCCCAGGCTGTTTGATTCCGGCTTATACTCCCGGATATCAGAAATCGTACACGGTTCCCACCCCCAGGCGTGGTCGATGAGCAGCTCCGCGTTGACGCCGAATAGATCGTGGAGCAGCCTGGGGCTATACCGGGAGCACTGCGCGATATCCCCCATGGTATAAAGATGATTTGCCTCGAGCTTTCTGGCATATCCCGGGCCGACGCGCCAGAAATCCGTCAGCGGCCGGTGATCCCACAGCTGCCTGCGGTAGCTGAGCTCGTCCAGCTCCGCGATCCTTACACCGTCCTTGTCGGGCGGCATTTTCTTCGCGGTAATATCCATGGCGATCTTGGCGAGATAAAGGTTTGTTCCGATTCCCGCCGTAGCGGTAATGCCGGTCTCTTTTATCACCTCGCGCAGGATCCTCATTGCAAAATCATGGGGCGTGATCCGGCCGCCCTCGAGATATCCGGTAATGTC
The DNA here is from genome assembly GCA_947630085.1 of uncultured Lachnospiraceae bacterium. GTDB lineage: Bacteria > Bacillota > Clostridia > Lachnospirales > Lachnospiraceae > UBA3402. The sequence goes on along the minus strand of CANRGP010000037.1, from coordinate 4,547 downwards.
CATAAATACCTCGTCGATGGAATATACGATGATATCGTCCGGAGACACGAAGCGAAGATAGATCTGATAGATCCTTATGCTGTAATCCATATAATACGCCATACGGGGCGGCGCGACGATATAGGAAACCGCCAGAGACGGGTCTCTCCGCAGATCGGGCAGGCGGCAGGACTCGCCCGTCAGCGTGTGCCCGGGCGCGCTGAGCCTTCTCCTGTTGTTGATGTCCCGTACCTTCTGCACCACTTCAAAAAGGCGCGGCCTGCCGGGGATCCCGAAGGTTTTGAGCGCCGGAGAAACGGCCAGCACGATGGTTTTCTCGGTCCGGCTTTCATCCGCCACCACGAGGTTGGTGAGAAGCGGATCAAGATGCCGTTCGATACACTCGACCGAAGCATAAAAGCTCTTGAGATCGATACACAGATAAACTTTTTCCGTCATCGCCCTCCTCCTTCCTGAAGTGTTCCGCAGGCCGGCCATCCGAACGGACGCGGCCGCAGCGGCGCATCTTCTGCAGTCCTTATATGGAAAAATGCCGCAGACCGGAACGCCGGGGCGACAGGATGCACCCTGCCGTCCCGGCGCTCTTTTCCTCTTACTGCCTGTTCTTCTGCCTGTTCAGGATCTCGTTCAGAGTGGCATACACAGCAGCGATCTCCAGAGGCTTGGGAATATGGGCGTCCATGCCCGCCTGACGGCTCCTTTCCGCGTCCTCGGCAAAAGCGTTGGCAGTCATAGCCAGAATGGGAACGGTTTTGGCATCCGGCCGGTCCATGGCCCGGATGGCCCTGGCAGCGGCATAGCCGTCCATACAGGGCATTTGTATATCCATGAGGATCATGTCGAAATAGCCCGGTTCAGACTGCCGGAAGAGCTCCACCGCCTGCAGGCCGTCCTCCGCCTCCGCGATCCGAGCCCCTGTCTCCGTCCCCAGCAGTTCCACTGCAATCTCCCGGTTGAGCTCGTTGTCCTCCGCCAGGAGAATATGTTTTCCATGGAAATCGTACTTCATCTCCGGAGCCGCCAGGCTGGAGGCCGCCAGCCCCTCCTCGCAGACGATAGTCCGGGCTCCCTCTACCGTTGCGAAGGGAATAAGGACGGAGAATGTGCTCCCCTCCCCGAAGACACTTTTCAGCTCCACTCTGCCGCCCATCATCTCGGTGAACCGCTTCACGATGGACAGGCCCAGGCCGGTGCCGCCAAACTTGTGGGCCACGCCGGAGTTCTCCTGCTCAAATGCCTCAAAAACCTTGTCAAAATTCTCCTCCTTGATGCCGACGCCGGTATCCGACACCTCAAACAGCAGCCAGAGGCGGCCTTCCTCCCGCTCTTTCCCGGCAACACGCAGAGTGATCTTCCCGCCGGACGAAGTAAATTTTATGGCGTTGGACAGAAGGTTGGACAGGATCTGGTTCAGCCGCAGGGAATCCCCCACCAGCGTCTCGTCCACCTGCCCGGTAAGGACGATGTCGAAGCAGAGACCCTTGGATTCCGCCTGGGTCCGGTACACGCTGACCAGGCTCTCCAGGAAGAGGCGCAGATCGAAGGGCTCGTATTTCATCTCCAGCTTGCCGCTCTCGATCTTGGACATATCCAGCACATCGTTGATCAGATCCAGCAGATGCTTGGAGGACAAAGAAACTTTTTTCAGGCAGTCCTCCACCCTGGCCGGGTTGTCGAGGTTCTGCCGGGCGATGGTGCTCATGCCGATAATGCCGTTCATCGGGGTACGGATCTCGTGGCTCATCCGGCTTAAAAATTCGCTCTTGGCCCGGTTGGCACTTTCCGCCCGCTCCTGGGCGGCCACGGCGGCCTCATTGGCCTGGACCAGGGCACGGGTGTGCTGCTGCAGATTGATATAGTAGGCCAGAAACAGGACCGAAATGGCTGCGAGAATGATCACCAGCACGATCATCGCGTTCCCGTTCAGCCGTCTGGTCTGAGCAGCCACCATCTGGTCGATCACATCATACGGGATCTCCAGAAGCATGATCCAGTCGGTTCCTTCGATCGGAGCGTAGTACATACACTGAAGATAGCTGCCGGCATGAAAAATGACCATGCCCGGCGACCGGGCGGCAAAGTCGGCGCATACCCGCTCCAGAGAATAACCCTCATTGAAGGACGCGTAGGCATTCAGCTTGGAGAGAATGTTGGTGCCCGCCGGAAGATCATCGTTAAAGGTATTGTGGATGATGAAGCTTCCATCCTGGGTAACGATGCTGGCGTAGGTCTGGGCCTCGGGGTTCTGGAGAGCCAGACGGGAGCTGAAGGACTCGCTGGTCAGGCCGGCCAGTATGGCCACAAAGGTCCTGTCGCCGAAATCGACCGGATTGATGGTAACGCCCATCATGATCATGTTTTCATTGAGCAGCGCCTCGCTGTATGAGATCTGATCGCTCTCCCCCTGGAGCAGGCCGGCCAGAAAGCTTAAGCGGGAAGCGGCCGGACGGACTCCTTCGGTACTGTAATAAAATCCGTCCTCGTCCACAAAAGCCAGAAACTGGAAGTCATTGTACTCCTCCGCCTCCGTGAGAAAGGCAGCCAGAGCGTCCTGATCCGTCAGGTCCTCGTCATTTACACTGCCGGCAATGGTGCGCAGGGCAGAGAACCGCGCATTGAGCCCGGTCTCAAAATGGCTTCCGATCTGGGCGGTCATCTCCCGAAGATACATCCGGTTCAGCTCCGAACCGGAGGACAGGGTGATCTGCGCGGAGGACCGAATCAGCCAGAAAAAGCATCCGGCGCAGATGGCGAAAATGAAAGCGGTAAGCAGCAGATACGGCAGACGGGATCTCTTATTCTCAGTCATCTTCGGTCACCACCTTTATGCGCCCTTCCGGCCGGGCCAGAATGGCCTCGCCGTTGTGGGCCTGAAAATAAAACTGCAGGGCATCTCCGAAGGTCTTACCCGTCTCCTCCACCAGCGTAACTCCCTCCGCCAGGGGAGCCGTATCGCTGTACACGTTGAGCATGGTAAAACCGTCGCCGTTATTGTCCAGATAACCGTCTGCTCCGCACATATAGGAGGTGACCGCGATGGTGTAGGTTCTGGACTCGTCAAAAGGAGAGCCGTCCGGAAAGGTAATATCCAGAAGCTCCGCCGGACTGTCCCCCGTAGGAGCGCGGAAGGAATAGCACAGGCCGGACACATTCAGGAATCGCCCTCCCGGGATCTCTCCCTCCTGGACCATACGGGCCAGGCCGTTGGCCAGCATCTCCCGAACCACGGATCCCTTCGCTTTCAGCACCACAATGGTGTTATCGTAAGGACACACCACGTCCAGGTCGCTGCCGAAGACGTTTCCCTCATAAATACTGCCCCGGATCGAACCTCCGTTAGCGAAAGCCATATCCGCCCCGGTCATTTCCCGGATGGCGTCGGCGACCAGATTGCCGATGGCTGTCTCCTCTCTGCGGACATTGTAATTCTCATAGATCATATCGCCTGCCGCCACACCGATGAGGGTCTGGTCGTACTCGATATCCTCGTCGCCCGCCAAAAAATAGTGATCCACGCTCTCCAGAGCATCCTCCATCGCTGTTTCGCCGTTGAGGACGTCCACCATGCTGCGCCCGAAGTACTGGAGCAGCTTGGCAGGAAACTGGACATTGTACACATAGCCCCCCGATACACAGTCCGCCAGGCCGTCGGGGATCTCGCTGGCAACAGGGACATCCGCGGCCAGATAGGACTGGGACGCGCCGATGTCCCGGATAAAGGCGGCCTGCCCCTCCGGGGTAGACAGCAGGGTCAGAACGCATTGAGCCGCGCTTAAAACATCCTCCCTGCCCGGTTCGGCCAGAGCGGCGTTCAGGCCCACGTAAGCGGCCGGGGCGGCAATCGTCCAGGAATGATTGTCCGCCTCGCTGAGGAACGGGAGCATGGCAAACTCATATTGACCGCTTTCGGAATTCAGCGTGTTCAGAAAATGGACCGTGCCGTACGTAAGAAGCATGGTGCCGTTCAGCATACGATCCAGGACCGGAGTCATATTTCCCCGGTTATTATACAAATGAACAGGATCAAGATAACCCTTTTCCACCATGGCGGCGGACAGATTGAGACAGTGGGCCATACCGTTTCCAAAGGTGTCCTCCCGCCTGGTAAGACGCTCCCTCCAGATGATCCCCGCACCCAGGCCCAGAAAATCAGGGACCTGTGTTCCGATGAAATAGGACGATAAATTGGTCATATCGGTAGACACCATAGCAAACATGACGCCGTCTCCCCCCAGTCCCAGCCCGCGGGCAGCAGCGGCGTCCAGCATGGACAGCAGCGCATCGGCGTCGGCGGGAGGCTCGGTCACCCCGGCCTGAGCGGCCAGCGTGACATTGTAAATGTAACCGGAATATTGACCGGGCAGGGGCAGGAACAGAGTCTTGCCGCCGATAAGCAGGCTCTGGGAGATGCCGGCCTGGTAGGCGGAGGCAAACTCCTGCGCGCTCAGGTCCAGAGCATAGCTGTTCACATCCCCGGTGGGCATGGTGGTGGTGATGATGTCGGAGCCGTGGCCGGTGCGCAGGCGGCGCTCGCTCTCCCCGTCGAT
>CANRGP010000036.1 GCA_947630085.1 uncultured Lachnospiraceae bacterium | reverse complement strand
CACATAGTCGACGCCAGGATCTTAACGTGTGAGTGCGCTAAGGCTGACGGCTGCAATTAAGCAGCTAATGCTAAATTGTCTTCAGCGTTTATTTTTAGGTTTGCCATTTGACGCATTGCATACGGATAGCTTCACCAGCTGCATGATCCCTGTCGAAACCAGTACAACCCCTTACTGGAGCGGCTTATCGCCGCCATATCCATCTGCCGTCTCGACCTGGGTCTCGATGGAGATTTGCATCAAACACCGATCGGCGCAGGCGCCATCGGGTGATTCCTTTGTTATATTATCATATTCGCGGGACGGTGTCAACGCCCAGCCTGCATACGCGCCGCTTTCAGCGCAGATCCTGTTTGAATTCCCTTAACACCTCCCGTTTCTGGTCCCTCCTGGCGATATCCTCCCGCTTGTCATAGAGCTTTTTCCCGCGGGCCAGGCCGACCTCCACCTTTACCAGGCTTCCTTTAAAGTAGACCTGCAGCGGCACCAGCGTATAGCCCTTCTGAGCGATCCGGCTCTCCAGCCTGCGGATCTCCGCCCTGTGCATCAGGAGCCTGCGCACACGCAGAGGATCCTTGTTGAAGATATTGCCCTTCTCATAGGGATTGACGTGCATACCGTGGATCAGCACCTCTCCCCGCTCGATGCGGATGTATGCCTCTTTGATGCTGCATTTGCCCATCCGGATAGACTTGACCTCTGTTCCGAACAGCTCGATGCCGGCCTCGTATTTATCCTCGATAAAATAGTCGTGGTACGCCTTTTTGTTATTTGCGATCAGCTTGAAGGAATCCTTTGCCATAATATCCTTTTCTCTCCCCTTATAAACGTTCATCCCGGTCCCTCACCGGCGGCATATCCTGACAGGGTCCGACACGATCCCAGAAAAAAACACTCTTGTCGCCAAGAGTGTCTGTCCTTTGCATTACCAGATGATATTCAGCACCAGTGCCAGAATCAGCAGCGCGGCTGCGGCGAACTTGGTGAACTTCTCCAGCGTTCCTTCCATGGACCGGCCTCTGTTTTTGCCCCAGTAGCTGTCGGCCATTCCGCTGATGGAACCAAGCCCTGCGGATTTGCCTTCCTGAAGAAGAACGATCACGATCAATGCGATACATATGAGAACAAACACAATCGTCAGGATGATTCTCAATACGTTCATGCTTTCCACACCTCCTAGCAGTACGCGGCCCAGGTGTCTTTGGGCTCCGCCGTAAACAAAGGTATTTTAGCATACTTTCAAGAGAAAAACAACCTAAAAATGAAATATTGTGTAATATTTTTAGGCCCATTCCTCGTTTACGGCTTCTTCGATCCTGAGAAGCTGATTGTACTTTGCGACGCGGTCTGTTCTGCACGGCGCTCCGGTCTTGATCTGCAGGGCGTTCACCGCGACGGCGATGTCCGCGATCATGGGATCTTCCGTCTCTCCGGAGCGATGGGAAATGACGGTCCCGAAGCCGGCGCGCTTGGCAGATTCGACGGCGTCAAAACTCTCGCTGAGCGTACCGATCTGATTGATCTTTATCAGGATCGCATTGCCGGCCTTTTCCCGGATCCCTCTTTCCAGGCGTTCCGTATTGGTCACGAAGAGATCGTCCCCCACCAGCTGGATCCGGTCCCCAAGGGCGTCCGTCATCATCTGCCAGCCGCTCCAGTCTTCCTGGTTCAGTCCGTCTTCAATGGAACGGATCGGGAATCTGTCCACAAGCCTGCTGTAATACTCGATCATCTCCTGAGGCGTTCTCCGGACATCTTCGCCCCGCATCCGGCTCTCTCCCGGAAAAAGATAGCATCCCGTCTCCGGGTCGTACAGTTCGCTGGAAGCGGCGTCTATGGCAATGCAGATCTGCTCTCCGGGCCTGTATCCGCTGAGCCTGATCGCCTCCGTCAGATATTGAAGGACCTCCTCGGCGTCCCTGAGATCCGGCGCGAATCCTCCTTCATCCCCCACCGCGGTGGTGTACCCGCCGGCCTTCAGGGTTTTCTTCAGGGTGTGATAGATCTCCGAGCACATACGCAGTCCTTCAGAGAAGCTCTCGGCGCCGACGGGCATGATCATGAATTCCTGGAGGTCTACCGTGTTGTCGGCGTGGACACCTCCGTTCAGCACATTCATCATGGGAACCGGAAGGCGGCAGGCGTTCGTGCCTCCCAGGTACCGGAACAGCGGGATCTGAAGAAGATTGGCCGCCGCTCTGGCAACGGCCATGGAAACGCCGAGAATGGCGTTGGCGCCCAGATTCGCCTTGTTCTTTGTTCCGTCCGCATCTCTCAGGATCCGGTCGATTCTTCTCTGGTTCAGGGCGCTTTCAAAGGCCACAGCGTCGGCAAGTACGGTGTTTACGTGCTCCACCGCTTTTCTGACGCCTTTTCCCTGATAGCGGCTTTCTCCGTCCCGCAGCTCCACCGCCTCAAACTTTCCGGTCGACGCCCCGGACGGAACCGATGCCCTTCCCGTGACGCCCCCTTCCAGAGCAACCTCCACCTCTACCGTCGGGTTGCCCCGGGAATCCAGGATCTCCCTGGCTTTTACCTGTGTGATCTCTGATCTGTCATACATAAAAACGGCCCTCCTGTCGGCACATGGTTTGTGCTGTTAGGATGGCCGTTTTTCGGAAAAATATGTGTCAGAATCACTCTCTCAGTTTGATTCCCATACTCCCCAGTCCATGAAGGATCTTTTTCATCACGTCGCCGACTTCCTTCTCCTCAAGAGTATGATCCTTTGCGCGGAAGGTGATGGAATACGCCATGGATTTATATCCCGCCAGGATCTGCGCTCCCTCATAAAGATCGAAAAGCTTAAGATCTTCCAGGATTCTTCCGCCCCGCTGCAGGATCATGTCCTCGATCTGGCCGGCCGTGATCTCCCTGGGCACCACCATACTGATGTCGCGGGATACGGCGGGATATCTGGCGATCCCGTCATACTTGCGGTCAAAAGTGGCAAACGGAATGACAGCGGGCATATCCAGGACCGCCAGGTATGTCTTTTCCCCGATCCTGTACTGATCGGCCACGTCGGGGTGCACCTCTCCCAGATAACCGATCACCACGCCGTCATAGACGACCGCCGCGCGGCGGCCGGGATGCAGATAGGGCTGTTCCGTATCCGGATCGTAATGCGGCCGCTGCTTCATACCGGCCTTCTCAAAGAATTCCTCAAGAACGCCCTTCATGAAGAAGAAATCTACATCGCCGTAGGCGCCAAGGACGAACTGCCTCCTCTCGTCGGGAAGCGTATCCAGAGGAAGCGACTCCGGCAGATAGATATTGGCCATTTCATACAGGCGCACATTTTTATTGCGCCGGTTGTAATTGGTGGAAAGCGATGTGAGCATACCGTTTACGGGGCTGGTCCGCATGATGCTGAAATCCTCTCCCAGCGGATTGGATATCTCCACCGCCTTCCTGAGAGGAGAATCCTCCGGCAGGAGGAGACGGTCAAATACCTTCGGGCTCTCGAAGGAATAGGTCATGCTCTCGGAAAATCCGCTGAAAAGGGCCACTTCTCTCGCGATATCCTCCACTCTCAGCTTGTAGGGAAGTCCTCCCATGGTAGCCTCTCCGGAGGGGAGCGTGGTGGGAATGTTGTCGTATCCGAAGAAGCGGGCGACCTCCTCCGCCAGATCGCACTCTCTCTCCAGATCCTGACGGAATGTGGGAACGATCACATCTTCGGTTCCCTCATCGAATCCCAGCTCCAGCTTCTTAAAGTAGGCGAGCATATCTTCCTTCGCGATTTGTGTGCCGAGCAGGCGGTTGATGGCTTCCGGGTCAAAGGGGATCCTCTTTTCCTTCCGGGGCTCGGGATAAATGTCGATGGTCCCGCCGACCACCTCTCCGGCTCCCATTTCCTCGATCAGCTGGCAGGCACGGTCGATGGCCGCCCGTGCATTGTTGGGATCGAGCCCCTTCTCAAACTTTCCGGATGCGTCGGTGCGCAGGCCGATCTTTTTGGCGGAAAGGCGGATGTTTGTGCCGTCGAAGCAGGCCGCTTCAAACACCATGGTTTTTACGTCGTCGGTGATCTTGGAATTTTCGCCGCCCATGATCCCGGCAATACCGATCTCCTTTTCGCCGTCGTTGATCATAAGTACGGTGTGGTCCAGAACGCGCTTCTGCCCGTCCAGCGTCTCAAACACATCCCCGTCCTGCGCCCGCTTCACTACGATTTTGTGCCCGGAAAGCGTGTCGTAGTCAAACGCGTGCATGGGCTGTCCGTATGATGTCAACCAGATTGTTGATGGGACGGATCCCGCTGGCGGCCAGCCGGCGCTGCATCCACTGAGGAGACGGGGCCAGGCGGATATTCCGGACCATTCTGGCGCAGTAGCGCGGGCAGAGAGCGGAATCCTCCACCGATACGGAAAGATAATCATGGATGTCCTCCTGATTTCCCGTGGCCGTAACTACCGGAGGACAGAACTCCTTCCCGAATGTGGCGGCCGCTTCACGCGCGATCCCGATGACACTGTAGCAGTCAACCCGGTTGGATGTGATCTCATATTCAAACACGGCGTCGTGAAGTCCCAGCACCTGAACGGCGTCCGCTCCGACCTCCGTGTCCTGCGGAAAAACATAGATTCCGTTTTCGGGGGCGTCGGGATACATATCGCGGTTAGAGCCCAGCTCCTCAATGGAGCACATCATGCCGTTGGATTCGATGCCGCGCAGCTTTCCTTTTTTGATCGGTATTCCGTTCTCCGGAAGCGGGCCTCCGTCATGACCTCCCGCGACCCTGCCTCCGTCCAGTACCACAGGAACCTTCTGTCCCTCCGCCACGTTGGGCGCGCCTGTAACGATCTGAATGGTTTCCGTCCCGATATCGACCTGGCAGACCACCAGCTTCTCCGCGTCGGGATGGCGGTCGATCCTCTTGATCTGTCCGACTACGATCTTTTCCAGGTTTTTGTCGGGGCAGACAAATCCCTCTACCTTCGTCCCGGACAATGTCATTGCGTCCGTGTACTGCTGCGGCGTAACGTCCAGATCCGGTACATATGCCTTGATCCATGATAATGCTGTATTCATGATCCGAATTCTCCTTTTTCTGTTTTAGCCGTATCGGCTTATCCGGTTTCCGCGGCTCCAAAAAGCTGCGGGTGTCTCGCTGCTGATCAGAACTGTTTCAAAAAGCGTGTGTCGTTCTCGTACAGCAGGCGCATATCGTCGATCTCATATTTGAGCAGGGCGATTCTTTCCAGCCCTACGCCGAAAGCAAAGCCGGTATACTGCTGCGGATCGATTCCGCACATCTCATACACATGGGGATGCACCATCCCGCAGCCCAGGATCTCGATCCAGCCGGAGCCCTTGCAGAACCGGCAGCCTTTTCCCCCGCATTTGAAGCAGCTCACGTCCATCTCGGCGCTGGGCTCCGTGAACGGAAAATGATGAGGACGGAATTTTACCTTCGTATCCTCGCCGAACAGCTGTCTCGCAAACTCGGCAAGCGTCCCCTTCAGGTCCGCGAACGTGATGTTCCTGTCCACAACGAGTCCCTCCACCTGGTGGAAGGACGGGGAATGTGTCGCGTCCACTTCATCGGAGCGGAACACACGGCCCGGGGAGATCATGCGGATGGGGAGCCTGCCCTTCTCCATGGTTCTGGCCTGAACCGGCGATGTCTGGGTGCGCAGGACAATGTCCTTGTTGATATAAAACGTATCCTGCTCGTCCTTGGCCGGATGATTGGGCGGGATATTCAGCTTCGTGAAATTGTACTCGTCATATTCGATCTCCGGGCCCTCTACCACCTCGTATCCCATTCCGATAAAGATCCTCTCCAGCTCCTCCAGGGCGATGGTGTTGGGATGCTTGTGGCCTATATTGTTTTTCCGGGCGGGCAGCGTTACATCGATGACTTCAAGCTTCATCTGCTCTTCTCTGGCCTTTTTCGCGAGAGCGGCTTTCGTCTCCTCCAGACGGGACTCAATGACGGCCCTTGCCTCGTTGACCATTTGCCCGATCTGCGGCCGGTCTTCCGGAGCGACGTCCTTCATGCTTTTCAGGACGGTGGTCAGCTCCCCCTTCTTGCCGAGATAGGCGATCCGGATCTCGTTCAACCGGTCCAGAGCCTGGGAAGCCTCGATCTGTTTCAGGGCTTCCTCCTTGATCCTCTCCAACTTCTCTTTCATGTGTTCTCCTTTCTCCATACCAATCGGCTTTCTTTTCGCCATTACGGCATAAATTTCATCTTGCAGGGGGCGTTTTATTCTGCAGGATAATAAAAAACCCTCCATCACATCCGTGATGAAGGGACGAAAATTCCGCGGTGCCACCCTGATTCCCGCGGTCTGCGCCGCAGGCTCTCCCATGCGTAACGTGCATCATACGTCGCGGCCTACTCGCTCCGGTTCAGCCGCGCGGCTAAAGCGTGAAATTCGGGTCTGATGGGAACTGAAAGGAATTTGCAGCCGGTGATTCCTTCTCTCTGTCAGGATCAAAAGCCCCTACTTTGCGCTGTCATTGCCTTTGTATATCGCTCTTTTTGATTTTAGCATATGAAATAAAAAAGTCAAGCGTTTTTTCGGCTCCGGATCCTATTCAAAATTCGCGTAATTTACCAGTTCGTACACTCTGCTCTTCGTCAGTTCCGCAGCCTTCAGGCTGACCACCATACTCTGCATGGAGCCTCCTTCGTATTCGGCCCCCGCCGCCTGGGCTTGGGCCTCTTTCTCCTTGATCCAGGCCCGCTCTTCCTGTGTCAGCTCTTCCATGATGTCCGGGTTCAGATTTTCCTTAAAGATACTCCAGATTTCATTCAGGGCATCGTCCCAGACCTGGTAGATCTGTCCTGAGACACTGTTCATCTCCGCCTGGCTCCCGGCGTTCTGAAGCTGTATTTCCAGATCCGCGGCCTGGAGCTCTGCCGAGGAGGCCACAGCGGAGGCCCTTTCATATACGGACATATACTCCTGATACTGATAGCTTGAAAATCCTTCTCCCTGCGCTTCGTTGTAAAGACCGTAAAAATCCAGATAGTCCTTCCCCTGGATGTCAAACATGACCCAGCCCGCGAAATCCCCCGGAAGAGCCGCGGTCGGGGAGCCGGGAAGATATATATACAGGTTCTCAGCACCGTCAAGACCGTAGGCGGAAGTATAGATATAGCGGGTCCCGTCGATGATCTGCTCTCCGCTTCCGTACGGATAGGAAATGTCGGCGATCCGGAACGCATAGGTCATATTGTTCACCTTCACGGGCTCCGTAAATCTTCCGTAAAAATCACAGTAATACAGCGTCCCGTTGGGATATCCGTCCCCAATGTCGCCCATATCCGCGTCTTGATAGTGGCCGTCAAACGTGCCGTCGGAATGGATATTCAGAGCCGTGTACCAGGCGCCCGCCCCGCTGCTGAAATAAAACTCCCATCCCTCCGTATCGGCAAATGTAAATCCGCCCTCCTCTTGCGGTGCGGCCGTCGTCACTTCCTGCGTTTCCGCCGGTGTCTGCGTTTCCATCGCGGCCGTCGTCGCCGTTTTGGCATCCTCGGAAGCCCTCCGTTCGCCGGGGTCGGCGTCTCTGTCCGATCTCTCCCCGGCCCCCCTTCTGGATTCCGTCTCCTCCCGGCGGTTTTCCGGTTCCTTTTCTTCTTCCGTTTTTCTTTCTTCCCCGAGATCGGCTTCCTGTGTCGTCAGATCCTCCAGGATTTCCGTCAGATGATTATTTTCGCCGCATCCGGCAAGAAGGGCGGCAGTTAAAATGACCGTAAGGATTCCTGTGTATTTTTTCATAATTTCTCCATTCTGCCGGCCTTTTTGTCGATAAAGGGATCCGGCATTCAACCTTATCTTAGCATAGCTTTTTCGGAAAATCTCTTTCTTTTTTCTTAAATTTGCGGAGCCTGCTTTCCGTTTGGAGCAGGCCGTTGATTTGCTGTAGGTCTCCATACGACAAATACCGGCGTGTTCTTTTCGGCAGACGGTTGAAAAACTCTGTCAGGAGCCGGCGGTCGGCGCAAACTGGCTGCGGTAAAGCTGCGCATAGAAGCCGCCGCGGGCCAGCAGTTCCTCATGACGGCCCTGTTCTACGATATGTCCGTCCCGCATGACCAGTATCCGGTCCGCCTCGCGGATGGTAGACAGGCGGTGGGCTACGATAAAGCTCGTCCTCCCTTCCATCATCCTGGCAAATGCCTCCTGGACCCGGATCTCGGTCCGGGTGTCGATGGAGGAGGTCGCCTCGTCCAGGATCAGCATGGGCGGCAGGCACAGCATGACCCTGGCGATGCACAGGAGCTGCTTCTGGCCCTGAGAAAGGTTTCCTCCGTCCTCAGAGATCACCGTGTCGTATCCGTCGGGCATCCGCCGTATGAAGGAATGGGCATGGGCCGCCTTTGCCGCCCGGATCACCTCATCCTCCGCGGCATCCGGTCTGCCGTAGGCGATATTTTCCCGGATCGTACCGGATTTGAGCCAGGTCTCCTGCAGGACCATCCCGTAATTGGCCCGCAGGCTCCGCCGCGTCACGTTCCGGATATCGTTCCCGTCTACTCTCACCGCCCCGGAATCCACGTCATAGAAACGCATCAGGAGATTTATGACCGTACTTTTCCCGCAGCCGGTAGGCCCGACAAGGGCGATGCGCTGCCCGGGTTTTACGTCCAGATTAAAATCTTCGATCAGCGGATTTTCCCTAGTGTAGGAAAAATATACATGATCCATCGCCACGCTTCCGTCCGCTTTTCCGAGATCCACCGCATCGGCGGCATCCGGAAGCAGAGGCTCCTCGTCTATCAGTTCAAACACTCTTGCGGCGGACGCAAGCGCATTCTGCAGCTCCGTCACCACTCCGGATATCTCGTTAAAAGGCTTCGTGTACTGATTGGCATAGCTCAGGAAAACGGAAAGCTGTCCCACGGACAGGAGCCCCCGTACCGCCGCCAGGGCGCCCACGATGCCTACGCTTGCATAGACAAGGCTGTTGACAAAGCGGGTGGCGGGATTGGTGACGGAGGAAAAAAAGGTTGCCCGGAGGCTGTAAACCCCGAGTCTTTCATTGATCTCATCGAATCGCTCCTGGGCTTCCCTTTCGTGTCCGAAAGCCTGGACTACCTTCAGGTTCCCCAGCATCTCGTCCACCAGGGAGGTCAGTTCGCCTCTCGTCTCCGACTGCTTCTGAAACATGGCATATGTTTTTCTGGCAATGTAGCCGGCCGCCAGAAGAGAAAGCGGCGTCACGCAGACCACCACCACGGCGATCACCGGGTTGATGGCAAACATGAAACCGATCGTTCCCAGGATCGTGATGATGCCGGTGAACAGCTGGGTAAATCCCATCAGAAGGCCCTCGGAAAACTGGTCGATATCCGATATGATGCGGCTGATCACATCCCCGGACGGGTGCGAATCCACATAGCGCAGCGGAAGGATCTCCAGGTGGCCGAACGCCTTTGTGCGGATATCTTTTACCACCTGATACGTGATTCTGTTGTTGATGTGGTTCATCAGCCATTGGGAGACGCAGGTTATGGCGATAACGATTCCCATACGCCGCAGGATCCTCCCGATCTGAGCAAAATCCACGTTTCCCGGTGCGATGATCCGGTCGACAGCATCTCCTGTCAGGATCGGCGCGTAGAGCGTTGAGGCAACGGTAACCGCCGCCAGCACCAGAGACAGAAGCACCCACCATCTGTAATTGCCGATGTATTCCAGGATCCGTTTGATCGTGGAGCCGTATTTAAGGAGCTGCTCCGACGCTTTGTTCTTTTTAAGCATATGCCCGGACCTCCTTTTCCGACAGCTGGGACAGACAGATCTCCCGGTAGACCGGACAGGTATCGAAAAGCTCGTTATGGGTGCCGAATCCCACCATCTGTCCGTCGTCCAGAACAAGGATCCTGTCGGCACTTTTTACGGCCGAGGCCCTCTGAGATACCAAAAACACCGTCATACCCCCGGTGTCCTCGTGGATCGCCCTGCGCAGAGCCGCATCCGTCGCAAAGTCCAGAGCCGATGCGCTGTCATCCAGGATCAGGATCCCGGGCCGTCTGACAAGGGCGCGGGCAATCGTGAGCCGCTGTCTCTGCCCGCCGGACAGATTCTTTCCCCCCTGCTCGATCGGAAGCTCAAGTCCCTGCTCTTTTTCTTTGACGAACTGCAGGGCCTGGGCCGTTTCAAGCGCCTTTTCGATCTCCCCGTCTGTCGCGTCGCTCTTCCCCCACAGCATATTTTCACGGAGGGTTCCCTCGAACAGAACCGCCTTCTGCGGCACTACGCCGATCATGCCGCGAAGCTGCGCGAGCGGATACTCCCTCACATCTTTCCCGTCAATGAAGACCGCCCCCTTCGTGGCGTCGTAAAAGCGCGGGATCAGATTGATCAGGGTGGATTTTCCGGATCCCGTTCCCCCGATGATGCCGATGGTCTGGCCGCTCATTGCCGCAAAATCAATATCGGAAAGCGCTTCCTCCTTCGCGCCCGCGTAGGCAAAATGCAGATGGGAGAACTGAACCTTCGGGATCTCTGGGCTCTCCCCGCCGCGCGTCACGCTCCCCTTAGGATCCGTCTCCCTGATGCTCCCCTCCATGTCGAACACCGCGCTTATGCGGTTGGCGCAGGCAAGAGATTTGGAAATGGTTATGATCAGATTGGCCAGCTTTACCAGCTCCACCAGGATCTGCGACATATAATTGACCAGGGCTACTACCTCTCCCTGCGTGAGGATCCCGCTGTCCACCTGCCACGCCCCCGTCCAGACAAGGGCAATGGTAGCTCCGTTGACGATCAGGTATGTGACCGGATTCATCAGAGCCGAAATCTTTCCCACGAATATCTGTGACCGGACCAGAAGATCGTTTTCCCCGTCGAATTTTTCCATCTCGTCGTTCTGACGGTTGAAGGCCCGGACGACTCTCGCTCCAAGCAGATTCTCGCGGGTCGTCAGGAGTACCCGGTCAAGCTGTTTCTGCACCTTCTTGTAAAGCGGCATACTGATAAGCAGCACGCCGAACACCACCACGGATAAAAGCGGGATCGTCACAACAAAGAGCATCGCGGCCCGGATATTGACCGTAAAGGCCATGACCATCGCGCCGAACACGATGAACGGTGAGCGCAGGAACAGGCGAAGCACAAGATTTACCCCGGACTGCACCTGGTTGATGTCGCTTGTCATCCGGGTGATGAGCGTGGAGGTCCCCACCGTGTCGATCTCCCGATAGGAAAGGCTGTTGATATGGCGGAACAGGTCGCTGCGGACCGCGGTCCCAAAGCCTGACGCCGCCCTGGCCGAGAAATACTGCGCCGTCAGCGAACAGGCCAGGCCGACAGCCCCCAGAAGCACCAGGATGCCCCCCATTCCGAGAATACCGGACGTATCCTGCCCCTTTATTCCAACGTCGATGATCCTGGCCATAACAAGGGGGACGAGCAGTTCAAAACACGCCTCCAGCATCTTGAACAGGGGAGCCAGGACGCTCTCCCGTTTATAAGCCTTCAGATATTTCAGCAGCTTCCGCATAAAAAACCTCCGCAGTGGAATTCCAACAGATCCTCTGCGGAGATTATACCAGATTCTCGTGAAATTACAAGGCGGAACTGATTTCAGGGATCCTTGCGGTCCTTTTCCCCCTCCTCCGGATGGTAACATACATTGTACTCTTCGATCATTTCCTCACAGCGGTGCTTTTTCAGCCCCAGATACGTGAGCTTGCGTGCCACGTCATAGAGCACGGCAAACAGCGGGACGCCGATGATCATTCCCACGATGCCCCAGAGGCCGCCGAACAAAAGAATCGAGAACAGTACCCAGAAGCTGGAAAGCCCCGTGGAATCCCCCAGGATCTTCGGCCCGATCACATTTCCGTCAAGCTGCTGCAATATGGTCACAAAGATCACGAAGTAGACGCAGTGAAGAGGATTTTCCAGAAGAAGCAGCAGCGCGCTGGGAATGGCCCCGATGTACGGTCCGAAAAAAGGGATCATATTGGTAACGCCGACGATCACGCTGACCAGGGCCGCCGAGCGGATCCCCAGAAGCGATGTGCCGATAAAGCAGAGGATTCCGATGATGGTGGAATCCAGCAGCTTTCCCATCAAAAATCCGTTAAACATCCTGTCGGCATAACGGACCTCTTCTTCAATGAGCTCGGCCCATCGTCTGGAAAAGATCCCGTTCAGCAAAAGCTTTGCCTGTGCCGCCAGCTGCCGGCGGCTCGCCATGATATAGACGGAGATCAGCATTCCCAGGAACAGGTCGCTCACGACCCCGGCAAATACGGAGATCCGGGAACCGATCTCTCCCACCATGCTCCCCATGGTCGGCAGGAGGGATGTGCGGAGCCATTCGATGATCCCGCCCGATATTTTTCCGGCGATCTGATCCCAGTAGGTCTGGATATCCGGCCGGCTCTTTAACAAATCGTGGAACCACGCGTTGGCCGATTCCAGCTGACCGGGTACGGAAACGGCGATGCCCGCCAGGCTTCTCCATACCTGGGGGATCACAAGCATGATCAGGGCCGCGGCCAGCAGGAGGGCAAAGATCAGGGCAAGGCCGATGGAGGCCCATGTCAGAAGCGCGCTGTTTTTCTTTTTGGGCCGGAATATCTTTATCAGGAGGCGCTCCGCCTTTTTGCACACAGGAGTCAGGATATACGCAATGACCGCTCCATAAACGAACGGCATCAAAATACCGGTCAGCATCCGGACCGCGCCGAGAACATCCTGTATTCGGAACAGCAGGAAAAAGCCCAGCAGGCTGACCGCGATAACAGCCACGCCGGTGATTCCCATCTTGATATATTTTTTGTTGTCCTTGTCTCCCATTGCCAACCTCCCGCTTACTTTGGATTTACGTCCGTCAGGCGTATACAGGACCCCTGGTTTTTTCTCTTATTTGTACTTTTTTGCCATCCACACGATCGGCAGAAAAAGAAGCAGACACGCCCCGAGCGCCGCGGTCATCTGCACCGCGATCGCCACAGCCGAGGCTCCCTCGCTCATCCATGGCCCGAGGAAACGATAGATCAGATAGAATACCGGGGGATAGCCGACCGACACGCCCAGAAGCTCCGCCCGCAGCGCGTCCACGATGTGGGGCCAGTTTCGGTTATTGAAACAGATCCCCACCATGGAGATCTTAAAGGGCCCCTGCTGAACAAAGCTGATCGGATTCTCATCATAGTAAGCCGGAAGCCGCGGCTCCATCCCGAAGCAGGCCCAGGCCCCGAACAGCATCATCAGCCCGCAGACAAGGAACACGCTGGCCGTCATTTCCACAAGCGGCACACCGATCCCTATCAGTACCGCGATCTCTCCCAGGACCGCTCCGAAGCAGCACCAGTAACGCTGCTTCCAGACGCCCTTTTTATTCTCCCATGCTTTCTGCTGCTCCGCGCTCATCCCGACGGAATATGTCACCAGTTCTTCCACTTCATGAATGCCCATCTGCCGGTCCGCCGCCAGCCGTTCGCCCTTTAAAAGCTCCGTGACCGTCACGCCAAGGATCTCCGCCAGGGGAAGCAGGAGCGTCACATTGGGCATACTTAATCCCCGCTCCCATTTGCTCACGGCCTTATCCGACACAAACAGCTGATCCGCCAGCTCCTTCTGGGTCATGTTCTTCTCCCTGCGCAGATCCGCGACAAAAGAGCCGAACCGTTCATTTTCATTTTGATACATATTGGCCTCTCCTTTCGTTTATGGCCTCAATGTAACAATTTGGGGCCGGAAGCGCAACCGACTGTTGGTAGAACCGTATGCGCTCCCCGCACGGCAGGGCCCGCGCAGGAAAAAACGCCGCGGCCGCGAGGGTCCGCGATTGCCGTCACCGCGAATCCTCTTCTCTCCTCGCTTGTCGGATCTTATCCTCCGAGTCCTCCTTCGCCAGCTGCCGCACCTTGCGGAAAAACTCCGAAAAGCGGGTCTCCTCCTGGCCGTAATCCAGATTCAGCCGATATTCAAGCGGGATCCATGTGGAGATGTCCGCTTCATTGTGCTGGATCACCGCCTCGAGCTTGTCAAGCGCCTTATAGATCCGCGCTTCTGTGCTCTCTTTAGCGTCCATCTCCGAAAACAGCGAGCGCACCCGCTCCCGGTATTCCTCCGGAAGCGACCGGATCCACGCTGAAACCTGACGCGACTCCTCACATTCGTCCGCGTCCGTTTTCTCAAACGTCGGGATATCGCCGGTAAACGCCTCCCCCATATCGTGAAAGAGACACATTTCCATGACACGGCCCATATCCGCCTCCGGGAACTCGTCCCTGCAGAAATATGCCATCATCAAAAGCTGGTATGTGTGTTCCGCCACGCTCTCATGGCGGCCCTTCTCCGTCCAGGAATGGCGGGTCATATCCTTCAGGCGGCCCGTGATCCGCATGATATCGATAAACGCTCGGGGATCCATATCGCTGGTTTATTCCTCCTTTGCCGCTTTACAAAATACGATGAAGCCAATGGCGAACAGAATCGCCAGGGATCCCACGCCGCTTGACGGGTTCTGGGTCAGCTGGCTCAGGGCGCCAACCAGGGCGGTCCCCAAAAAAGCAGCCCCTTTTCCGCAGATATCGAAGATCCCGAAGAATTCTCCGGACTTTTCCGGAGGAATGATCTTGGCAAAGTAAGAACGGGACAGGGCCTGGATACCGCCCTGGAACATTCCCACGCACACCGCCAGGAACCAGAATTCCCACTGCTTGTCCAGCTGAAGCGCAAACAGCGCGATCAGGAAATAGCAGAATATGCACAGCTTGATCAGATTGGTGTTCTTGTACTTCTTAGCTGCCCAGCCGAACAGGATGGCAAAGGGAAACGCCACGATCTGCGTCACCAGAAGCGCCAGCAAAAGTCCCGTGCTGTCAAGCCCGATCGCGCTTCCGTAAGCGGTGGCCATATCGATAATGGTATAGACGCCGTCAATGTAGAAGAAAAAGGCGATAAGGAACAGAACGATCTTTTTATGCCCCCGGATATCCGAGAAAACGCGCCGCAGGCGTCCGAGCCCATCCCTGATGGCATTCTTCTGGCGCGGGACACCGTGTTTCTGCTTGAAATTTCTGAGGAGCGGAATGGTCACAAGGATCCACCAGGCGGCATTGATCAGAAAGGCGATCGCCATAGCCATATTCATGGAGATGCCGATCTTTTCGTTGCCGAGTACAACCAGAAGACTTATGATAAAAGGAATGCAGCTTCCGATGTACCCCCAGGCATATCCCTGGGAGGAGACCTGATCCATCCGGTCCGGCTCCGTTACATCGTTCAGCATTGCGTCATAGAACACGAGGCTTGAGGCATATCCCACTCTGGCGATCAGGAAGATCACCAGAAACACGATCCACGGTACGGGGAGGGCCATAGCGGCGCAGCCCAGTACACCTACCATCAGGCACACCGTAAAGATCGGCTTTTTATATCCGTTGGTATCGGCTATGGTGCCGAACACGGGGCCGATGACCGCCACGATCAGTGTGGAAATGGATATGATGTACCCCCAGAAAGCCATAGCGTCCGCATCGGAGAAACCGGACTGCCCCGCCAGATAGCCGGAATAAATGGGCAGAATGGTCGCGACCAGAAGTGTGAACGCCGAATTCCCCACATCGTACAGGATCCAATACTTTTCAAGCTTTGTAAATTTCGTCTTATTCATTTTTCTCCCCCTTTTTACGCATACACAAAGCTTCCGTACAGCAACTTCCCCGTATAGTGTAGCATACTTTTTTTAGAATTAACAGTAAAATTTATACAAAAAGGTCATTTTTCCGTTTTCTTTTCCGCATTTCTTCTTTCTATCTGCCCCTTGTCATTTCTTCTCCACGGTGGTAATATGCTTATGAGAACCCCTGCCGTCTCACGGCCCCGGCCCGGATGCCCGGCAGATACGAGAATGAGGTGTTTATGAAATCCGTTTTTTTCCGCATCAGCGAGCTGATCCGCAAGATCGGCCGTGACGAGATCACGGTCTATGCGGCGCAGGCTTCCTTCTTTATCGTGATATCCTTTTTTCCGTTCATCATGCTGCTGCTGACGCTGATCCAGCTGATCCCGGCGATCCACAAGTCGGACGTGATGTCGCTTCTCATCGCCATTGTACCCGATATGCTGGATTCCCTGGTGATCGGCATCATCGACGATCTTTACACCAAGTCGCCGGCGACAATCATTTCCATTACCGCCGTCGTGTCTCTCTGGTCCGCGTCAAAGGGAATGATCGGCATCGAAAACGGACTGAACCGGGTATATCAAAGCCCCAACAGGCGAGGATACCTGATCGGCCGGATCATCAGCACCGGCTATACCGTTTTCTTTCTCCTCTCCTGCATCGCGAGCCTTCTTCTTCTGGTTCTCGGTCAGTCCATTCATATGTTTGCGCTTACATGGATCCCCGCCATATCGGGAGTGACGGGCTTTCTTTTCAGCACCCGTTCCTTTATGGCGCTGATTCTCCTGGTCATCGTGTTTACGGGAATCTACACCTGGCTCCCCGTCAGGCGCAATACCATACGCGGGCAGATCCCGGGCGCCCTGTTTTCCACTCTGGGCTGGATCGTGTTTTCCGCTCTCTTCTCCGTTTATTTCAACAATTTCAGCAACTATTCTTATATGTACGGAAGCCTTACGGCCGTCGTGGTCCTGATGCTCTGGCTGTATATCTGCATCTGCATCCTGTTTATCGGGGCAGAGATCAATTTCTTCCTGGATTCCGGGGAAAACGCCGGGGAATAGCCGGATCTTACCGCAAAAATACCCAAATTCACTCTTTTTTACGGTAAAATCGTTTATATAATACTGGTTTTTCTTTTCATGCTGTGTTATAATGAGCGTCAGCGAGAAGAGTATGCCTGCATATCCGATCGGCATTATGTTATGAAGTGCATACAGAAACTATTATTTTATTGGAGGTCAATCATTATGTATGGAAATGTCATTGTAGGACAGTCCGGCGGTCCCACGGCCGTCATCAATTCCAGCCTTGCCGGGGTATTCCGCACCGCCATCGACCGCGGGGCCAAAAAGGTCTATGGGATGCGCTACGGTATTCAGGGGCTTCTGGATGAGAAATACGTGGATCTGTCCAATTACATCAAAAACGAACTGGACATTGAGATCTTAAAGCGCACCCCTTCCGCGTTTCTGGGAACCTGCCGCTATAAGCTGCCGGCGATCCACGAAGACCAGGCCATCTACGTCCGGATCTTTGAGATCCTGAACAAGCTGGACATCGAGTGCTTCATCTATATCGGCGGAAACGATTCCATGGACACCATCAAAAAGCTGTCGGATTATGCGGTTCTGACCGGCCAGCCTCAGAAATTCGTGGGTGTTCCCAAGACCATCGACAACGATCTGGCTCTTACCGACCATACTCCCGGTTTCGGAAGCGCAGCCAAATATATCGCCACCTCCACCAAAGAGATCATCCGCGACGGCAACGGCTTCTCCTATAAGAAGCAGCTTGTTACGATCATCGAGATCATGGGCCGCAATGCGGGATGGCTGACCGGAGCCGCGGCGCTTGCCACCGGCGAGGACTGCGAAGGCGTAGATCTGATCTATCTGCCCGAGATCCCCTTCGATATCGATAAGTTCCTGGAAGAGGTCAAGAAGCTCCTCGAGAAAAAGAGCACCGTATTTGTGGCGATCTCCGAGGGGATCCGTTTAAAGGACGGAACCTACGTCAGCGAAGCGGGCGGCGGCTCCGATTATGTGGATGCGTTCGGCCACAAGCAGCTTACCGGCTCCGCCAATTACCTGGCCAGCCTTGTAGGCCATAAGATCGGCTGCAAGACCAGGGCTGTGGAATTCAGCACGCTCCAGAGAAGCGCGTCCCATCTGGCCTCCCGCACGGATATCAACGAGGCGTTCATGGTGGGCGGCGCTGCCGTAAAGGCCGCCGACGAGGGCGATTCCGGAAAGATGGTCGTCATCGACCGCGTCTCCAACGATCCCTATCAGTCGGCCACCGGCGTCTATGACGTGCATAAGATCGCCAATGATGAGAAGCTGGTTCCCCGCAACTGGATCAACAAGGCCGGCAACTACGTAACCGAGGACTTCATCGATTATATCCGTCCTCTGATTCAGGGCGATTATCCGAGCGTCATGGTCAACGGTCTTCCCAGACACCTTTATCTCAAGGAAAACGAATAAACGGCCGCTGCGCAGCGAGAGGACGTTCCGGCATCGGGGCCTCCTCTCCCGCGGCGTACCCGCAAAAAGAGGGCATCCCAAAAGTCATTTGAAATGACTTGAGGGATGCCCTCTTTCCATTTCACGGGAAAACGCATCCCATGAGGCGGAAATGCCCCATGGGATCTCTTTTCATATTGGCTGTCTTCTGCTCGTCAGCCGGCTTCGATTCCGTACAGCCGGCTGTACTTATCGATCAGATACCGCACATAATAGTCCGGATTGAAGTCCTCTCCGGTGGTGTCTTTCAGGATCTGGCGGCTGGTTTTCAGCTTGCCGAACCGGTGCACATTCTCTCTCAGGAATTCCCGGATGGGAGTAAGGTCTCCCGAGCGGAGCACGCTCTCGAAATCCATCCGCTCCTTCATGCAATGGAACAGCTGGGCCGCAAACGCGCTTCCAAGCGCATACGACGGGAAATAGCCGAAGGAGCCCTGGCTCCAGTGGATATCCTGAAGGACCCCCTCCGCCGCGTTCTGCGGACGGATTCCCAGGTATTCCTCATACTTGTCCGCCCAGACTTCGGGAAGCTTCTCAACCTCAAGATCCTCCTCGACAAGCATTTTCTCGATCTCATAGCGGATCATCACATGAAGGCTGTATGTCAGCTCATCTGCCTGGGTGCGGATCAGTCCCGGCTGAACCTTGTTGACTGCGCGGGCGAATTTTTCCAGAGGCACATCCCCGAGAGAATCCGGGAACGTCTCCTGGAGCTTTCCGTAGACCGGCTCCCAGAACGCGGGGTTCCGCCCTGCGATATTCTCCATAAACCGCGACTGGGACTCATGCATCCCCATGGAGGTCCCGGCGCCCACGGGAGTCTGCGTCAGCTCGTCCGGGATCCCGAACTCGTAGAGCGCGTGCCCGGACTCGTGGATCACAGAGAAGATCGAATCGTCCACATGGTCATTATACGCGGTTGTGATCCGGACATCATGGTTGTGGAGATTGTCCGTAAACGGATGGGCACTGACGGCGAGGACGCCCTTTCCGAAATCAAATCCGATGTACTCGGCGAAAAACCTGGCGATCCTCTCCTGCGCCTCTTCGGGGAAGTCCCCCGTCAGGAATCCGTCGTCGACCGTCACGCCGCTCTCCGTCAGCTTCTTCAGGAAAGGAACAAGGTTTTCCCGCAGGGTTCCGAAGAACCGGTCAAGGCTCTCCATATCGAATCCCTTTTCGTAAGAATCCAGCATCACGTCGTACAGCTTTTGGCCTTCGCCTGCCTGGTAGGAGGCAAACCGCTTCTGATAGTCCAGAATCTTTCGGAGAGTAGGCGCAAACGCATTAAAATCATTGTTTTTCTTTGCCTGAGCCCAGATCCCTGTAGAGCTTGCCGCAAGCTCGGCAAATTCCCGGTATTCCTCCGGCGGGATGCAGGCCAGCTTCGCGGCGTTGTCGGACATTTCCTTCACAATGGCGGACTCCAACTCCGAAAGCCCCTCATCCTTCCGGCATTCTTCCAGAACGGCGCGCACCTCTTCTCCGGCCGCGGCGGAAAAATATTCGCTGGAAAGCACGCCGACCATCCTGGACGTATAAGGAGCGGCCTGAGGGGGAGCCTGCGTCTCCTGATCCCAGGAGAACAGTGTCAGGGCGGTTTTCAGAGCTTCGGCCTTTTCCATATACGGAACCAGTTTTTCATAAACTTTGCTGCTCATATGCTTCTCCTGTCTGTCAGATTCGTTTTTTAGAAGTATTTCCTGGAGCCCCAGAGATTATTCTTTTTCAGTTCCAGATACTCGTTGTAGGCTTTCTCCAGGATCTGCTTCTCATTGGCAAATTTCAGCAGATGATATGCTTCATGATATTTGTAATACCCCGAATCCAGAAAAAATTCCTCACGCTGTGGCTTGCTGTAGTAACTGTCCGCCATCATCAGATACCAGTGCACATCCTTCTCCACCATGTCCTGAGGCGTATTGAAGGAATACTGGCTCTTTCCGATGTACTTGATAATGGAGGCGCTGGCTCCGGATTCTTCGCGGACTTCGCGCAGCGCCGTCTCCTTATAATCCTCTCCCGCTTCTACAGTTCCCTTCGGCAGGACCCAACCCTCGTATTTGTTTTTGTAATTCTTATACAGGACAAGAATCTTACCTCGAAAAATCACCACACCGCCACAGCTCGTTGCTTCAATCATTGCAATCCCTCCTGTCCGGCGGAAGAACCGTTTCCGCCGCTGGTGTGCATTAGTGAGACTGGTGTAAGTATAATACATTCTCCGGGGTTATGCAAGTATCATCTGGCAAAATAGGCGTCAAAGATGCTCCGCGCCACCGGGGCGGCGGCGCGGGTGTTTGACACTTCTTTAAAACATCATAACGCAAAAATCCTTTGTCCAAGCCAATCATGGCTTATTTTTTTGTC
>CANRGP010000035.1 GCA_947630085.1 uncultured Lachnospiraceae bacterium | reverse complement strand
CGCATGGGCGTCCGCGGCAAACAGAGGGCAGGTCATGAGAATTCCGTCCAACCGGGGAGAATCCACGCGTATCGAATTGCGGAGTCCGGATCCGGCGATGAATCCGTATCTGGCGCTGGCCGCCTGTCTGGCCGCCGGGCTTGACGGGATCCGAAAGGGCATGGTCCCGCCGGAACCGTTCTGCGGGAACGCTTTTTCCATTTCACGCGAGGAGATGAAAAAACGCGGCATCAGCCATCTTCCCGAGACACTGGGAGAGGCCATAGAGGGATTTGAGAACGACACGTTTCTTCGGGAGGTCCTGGGAGAACCCGTGTTCACAAAGTACCTGGAGGCGAAGAAGAAAGAGTGGAATGAGTTCCGCAGCCAGGTGACCGACTGGGAGATCGGGGAGTATCTTTATAAGTTCTGATCCCCGGTGCGGAAAACGGTGCAAGCAGACGCCCGGAGGTGAAGTATGTGACCAATATCATAGTGGCATTTTCAAAGCCTGAGGATGCCAGAAATATCAAAAACATCATTGTCAGGCACGGCTTCCCGGTGGTTTCTGTCTGTTGTTCGGGCGCTCAGGCGCTCAGCAGCCTGGACGGACTTCATGGCGGGATCGTCGTGAGCGGATACCGGTTCAGCGATATGCTCTATGCGGATCTGAAGGAGCTGATGCCGAAGGAATTTGAAATGCTTCTGCTGGCATCCGCCAGCCGCGTGGGCGATGTGCCTCCCGACGGGGTCACCTGGCTCCCCATGCCTCTGATCGTCCACGACCTGATGGAGGCGCTTGGCAGTATGAGCGAGGAGGTATCCCGGAGAAGGAGCACAAGACAGAGACCGGCGGGAAGGGACGAGGGACAGAAAAGGATCATTTTGGAGGCGAAGGAACTGCTCATGGCAAAAAGACAGATGACCGAGGAGGAGGCTCACCGCTATATCCAGAAATGCAGTATGGACAGCGGCTCCAATATGGTTGAGACGGCGCAGAAGCTGATCCGTCTGATGGTTTGAGCTTGACCGGAATCGGTCCTGCCGCGCCGCTGCCGAAAACAGGAGGCGCGTTCGGCGGACAGGAATATTTTGTCTGATGCGGAAAAGAAAGGGGGATCCGGCATGAGATTTGTCAAAATGCAGGGGGCGGGAAACGATTATGTCTATGTGGACTGTTTTCAGGAGAAGGTTTCCGACCCCGGTGCACTGGCAGTCCGGATCAGTGACCGGCATTTCGGGATCGGCTCGGACGGGCTGGTGCTGATCTGCCCCTCTGATACGGCGGACTGCCGGATGAGGATGTTCAATGCGGACGGCTCCGAGGGGGAGATGTGCGGCAATGCCATCCGGTGCGTGGGAAAATATGTGTATGAGCACGGGATCGCGGTGAAGGAGCGCCTGACTGTGGAGACACTGGCAGGGATCAAAGATCTGGAGCTGCACGTCGAGAACGGAAAGGTGTCTTCGGCGACCGTGGATATGGGAGTGCCGCGGCTGATCTCGGACCTTCCGGAGAAGATCTTTGTGGAGGGCCGGGAGCAGACCTTTGTGGGGATATCTGTGGGGAATCCCCATGCGGTGTATTTCCGGAGCGGGATCGACGAACTGGATCTGGAAAAGATCGGCCCCGGATATGAGAACCACGAGCGCTTCCCCGAGCGGGTCAATACGGAATTTGTCCAGGTGATCGACCGGGGATGTGTAAGGATGCGTGTATGGGAGCGCGGGAGCGGTGAGACATGGGCCTGCGGAACCGGTGCGACTGCCTGTGCCGCGGCCTGTATGCTGATGGGATATACGGACGATACCGTCAGGGTCCGGCTCCGCGGCGGCACACTCACGATCCGGTGGGACAGGAGCGGGAGCGGCCATATTTTTATGACCGGGCCGGCGGTGGAAGTGTTCTGCGGGGAGATCCGGATATAATATACAAAGCAAAAGGAAATGGAGGATATGTAACGATGTTTCGGCTGAATGAGAATTATTTAAAACTTCCGGGGAGCTATCTGTTTTCTACGGTCGCAAAAAAGGTTGCGGCATATTCGGACCGGCATCCCGAGGCGAAGGTGATCCGCCTGGGGATCGGCGATGTGACCCAGCCCCTGGTCCCGGCCATTATCAAGGCGCTCCATGAAGCGGTGGAAGAGATGGGCCATGCGGAGACGTTCCACGGGTATGCCCCGGATCTGGGGTATGCGTTCCTGAGAGAAACCATTGCGCGCATGGATTATCAGGAGCGCGGGTGCAGGATCAGCGCCGACGAGATTTTTGTGTCGGATGGTGCGAAGAGCGACTGCGGCAATATTCAGGAGATCTTTTCCGCGGACTGCCGGATCGCCGTATGCGACCCGGTTTACCCGGTGTATGTGGATTCCAACGTGATGGCGGGAAGAACCGGAGAGTACAATGAGGCGGCTCAGACCTGGAGCAACGTGATCTATATGCCCTGTACGGCGGAAAACGGCTTTGTGCCGCAGCTTCCGGGGGAGACCCCGGATCTGATCTATCTTTGCGTGCCCAACAATCCTACGGGAACGGCGCTCACCCGGGATCAGCTGAAGGTATGGGTGGACTATGCCAACTCCGTCGGTGCGGTGATCCTCTATGACGCCGCCTATGAGGCGTATATCAGCCAGGACGATGTGCCCCACAGCATCTATGAGATCGCGGGAGCCAGGACCTGCGCCATCGAGTTCCGCTCCTTCTCCAAGAACGCGGGATTTACCGGTGTGAGACTGGGCTTTACGGTAATTCCCGAAGATCTAAAGTGCGGAGATATTGCCGTGCGCAGCCTGTGGGCCAGACGCCACGGGACAAAATTCAACGGTGCGCCGTACATCGTCCAGAAGGCGGCGATGGCAGTGTATTCGGACGAAGGAAGGGCCCAGCTTAAGGAACAGATTGCCTATTATATGCGGAACGCGCGGGTGATCTACGACGGACTCAAGGAGGCGGGATACGAGGTGTACGGCGGTATCAACGCGCCGTATATCTGGCTGAAGGTTCCGGAAAATATGACCTCCTGGGATTTCTTCGATTATCTTTTGGAGGAGGCCAATGTGGTGGGCACCCCGGGCAGCGGCTTCGGCCCCAGCGGGGAAGGGTATTTCCGGCTGACCGCGTTCGGAAATTATGAAAATACCGTGGAGGCCATCGGCCGGATCCGGGCCCTTCGGCAATAAATCTTATCGGCGTCATGCCCGGTGGATCCTTTTGTATTCGCCTGGGGTGACGCCGACCTTTTTTTTGAACAGCTTTCCGAAGTATCTCACGTCGGAGTAGCCGACCTGCGCGGCGGTTTCGCTGATGTTGCAGTCGCTTTCCCGCAGCAGCTTTTTGGCCTGTCCGATCCGGCAGGCCGTCAGATAATCCGAAAAATTCTGGCCGGTTTCTTTTTTGAAAAGCTCCGAAAAATAATTGGGGGACAGCTCCGCCTGAGACGCGGCGTCCTGAAGCGAGATCGGTTCGCTGTAGTGCAGCCGGATATAATTGACGGCGCTGCGGATGGGCGGCGTATATTGGGAACCGCTGTTCTCGGAAATCTGCGTCATCAGCTTCGATATATGCGTGCAGAAGGTACTGTGGTACTGCTCGAAGTTGACGGACATATTCAGCAGGTAGTCAAGCTCTCTCTTAAACGAGTTGGCGTCATAGGCAGGAGCCGTCAGGGAGTTGTTCATTTCCAGCAGCAGATTGATGATCCTCCGGATAAATTTTCTGGATGCCCGGGTGCCAAGGATGGAGTAGGGAAGATTGAAAAAGGCGTCCATGGAGCGCCGGAAAGCGTCTACGTCCAGAATCTCGCAGGAGCGGAGGATCTGGCGGCTCAGATTCTTTAAAGGAAACGGATCTTCCGAGGTTGCGTCCTGGCGCCGGATGATCTGTCCGGTCCCGAGGCTCAGCCTCAGCCACCGGGCGTCCAGGGCATCGTTCTTCACATCATAAGGATGGGACAGATCTTTATATTCACGTCCGATGCACAGGGTGACCTTAAAGGCGGGAAATGAGGCTACGAGATGTTTCGTTTCAGCAAAAAAGGTTTCCATGGAATCGGAAAATGCCTTTTGATGGCGGACGTCGTAATTGACCAGGAAGAGAATGCCGTCCGAACGCCGGTCAAACAGGATATCATTGCAGAATCCGCCCAGGAAGCGATGGATCAGTGTTTCGATCTGTTCATGGAGAAACGAAGAGTTTTCATATACGGACATGATATTGGCAGGGCAGTCCAGTTTGACAAACAGCGCGCAGAAGAGGCCGGCGCGAAAGGAAGTACCGTAAGCGGCGTTGATCTCTTCCAGTGACTGGAACGAATAACTGGGATCCGCGCAAACCTGTGTGATAAAAACATAACGGCCCTCCACATGGTGCTCATCCAGACGAAGGGAAGGAGAAGAGTTCTGGCGGATCTCCCTGAAGATCCCCATAAGCACCGTATTGATCTCATCCGCCTGAACAGGCTTCAGAAGATATGCGTCGACATGGTACCGGAGCGCGGTATAAACGTAATCGAAATTCCTCTGTCCGTTCATCAGGACAAAGCGGCAGCGATAGCCCTTGGACCGTGCGGCGGATACAACGGTCAGTCCGTCGATCCTTGGAAGTTCTACCTCCAGCAGCACGACGTCCGGGCACTGTGTCTGGATCTGCGAAAGAACTTCGGCACCGTCACCCCAGACGGTGCTGATTTTTATGTCCATATCACCGGAGCAGATCATGTCCTGCAGAGATTCACATTCCTGCGGCGTCCGGTCTGCGATCATCAGTCTGATATCATACACGATGCATTCCCCCAAAAAGTAAGTCATATTTTGTTAAATAATCATATTATACCCCGGAATAGAAAAAATTACCAGTCTAAATCGGAAAATAAGACACATAATCGTATGATAAAGTGGTGTGTCTTTATGATTTGTTGTGATAGTATGATATTACCAAGAAATCATTGCGGAAAAACCAAAAAAAGAGGGAGGTACATCATGAAGAAAAAATTGACGGCAGTAACATTGGCAATGGCAGTTTCGGTTATGCTGCTGGCCGGCTGCGGAGGCGCCGGCCGGACCGACGCGGGCGGGACGGAAGCGGAGAGGACGACGGCTGCAGGGACCGGGACACCCGCGGCTGAAACGTCCCAGCCGGGAGTTCAGGATGCGAAGGGCGAGGCGGAGATCGACGAAGGAAGAACGGTCGGAACGATCGATGAGATCACGATCAATGTGAGTTCGGATATTGCGGACCTTGCACCGTTCTCCGTCACAACAAACGGGCGGCAGTCCGTTCTTCCGACGCTGTACGAATACCTGGCCTACTATGATCCCAATACGGAATCCGGCATCCGCGGGATTCTCATGAAAGATTTTGAGGCGCTGGACGGGTTCACGTTCCGGATCGAGATCTACGATTCCATCTATGATTCGGCAGGAAACCATATTACGGCGGAGGATGTGGCCTGGTGCTTCAACACATACCATGAGCTTGGGATTTCCGGGCTGGCGTGGCTAGTGGATTACTGCAAGCCGATCGACGATTACACAGTGGAGCTGAAGCTGATGTCCGACGCGGCAGGGCAATTTGAAAACGTGATCTGCGGTCAGGTGCCCATCGTATCGAAGACCGCCTACGAAAACAGCCCTGACGGCATGACGGAGAAGGTGGTCAGCACATCGCCTTATATCGTGGACAGGTATGTCTCCGGTTCCCAGCTGGTGGTAAAGAAAAATCCGGATTACTGGCAGAAGGACGATTCGCTGATCCTGGATGTTTCAAGGGCAAACGCGGAAACGATCACCTTTAACATCATTACAGAGTCTTCCCAGACGGCGATCAACCTGGAAACGGGAGCGATCGACATCGCACAGAAGATTTCTTCCACGGAGGCGTCAAGATTTATAGACGGTGAAGATGCGGATCAGGGATATCATGTATTCGGAACCGGCGATTCCAATATTTATCTGCTGTTTTTCAATATGTCGGAGGACAGCGTGTTCCATGACAATCAGGCTCTGCGCCAGGCGATCTGCTACGCCATCGATACGGACGGCATCGTACAGGGGGCGGCGAAGGGATCCGCAAAAGCCCTGAAGGCGGTGGGGAACCCGATCTGCGTCGACTATAATCCGGAATGGGAGCAGCAGGATTATTATGATTATGATGTCGATAAGGCCCAGGAGCGGATGAAGGAGTCCGGATATGATGTCTCAAAGCCGCTGCGCATCATGTGCGCCAGCACGGAGATGAGCCAGTCGATCAGCCAGATCATCCAGGCGTATCTGATGCAGATCGGGATCCAGACGGAGATAGAGGTCTATGACAGCGCTTTGTTCAGCACATATATTGCCGATCCCACCGCATGGGATATGTTTGTGGATACCCGTATGAACAATGATTATGTGACAACGCTTTCATCAATCCTTGCCAGGAAGGGTGATACGCCGGCTGTTAATTTCTGCGAGGACGCAACGCTGGAACAGCTTGCCGCGGAGGCGTCCGGCGCCACGGGACACAGCGCGGAGACAGTGGAAGCCTATATGCAGTATACCAAGGAGCAGGCATATGTATACGGACTCATGTCCATCACAAATTACTATGTGACGAACGATAAGGTTGCGGATATTTTCGTAAACTTCAAAGGACTCGTTGTTCCGGGAGCCTGCAGATATTATACGCAGCAGTGATTTCATGGAAGAGGAAGGGGTTCGGGCGGCGCGGACGGGTCAGACGTGCCGCCCGGATGCCTGAAGCACAGAGGGAGGAGACATGATACGATACATAATAAAAAGACTTCTTTGGATGATCCCCGTTATCCTGGGAGTTTCCGTGTTGATTTTCACCATTCTGCACTTTACTCCCGGAGATCCGGTGATCATGATTCTCGGAAGAGATTCCACGGTGGAAGCTCAGGCTCAGCTGCGGGCTTCCATGGGGCTTGACAGGCCGTTCCCCGTGCAGCTCCTGTCTTACCTGAAGGACGTATTCCTTCACTTTGACCTGGGCGTTTCGTATAATACGGGAAAATCCGTATCCGAGGAGATCCTGTTCCGCTTCCCGTACACCTTTATGCTGGCGTTCAGCAGTATGCTGATCTCGGTTCTGATCGGGATCCCTCTGGGAGTGATCGCCGCCGTCAATCAGAATAAGCTGTGGGACAGAATATCCATGTTCATCGCTCTTTTAGGGGTTTCCATGCCGCAGTTCTGGGTAGGTCTGCTGCTTGTTCTTCTTTTCGCCCTCCGGCTGGGTATCCTGCCGCCTTCAGGGATCGGCGGGCCTCAGTATTTTATCCTTCCGA
This sequence comes from uncultured Lachnospiraceae bacterium, assembly GCA_947630085.1. Lineage (GTDB taxonomy): Bacteria > Bacillota > Clostridia > Lachnospirales > Lachnospiraceae > UBA3402. The sequence goes on along the minus strand of CANRGP010000035.1, from coordinate 13,745 downwards.
TCATCGCCAACGCTTTCGGTGGGATCGCCAGTATGGCCAGGCAGGGACGTTCCAGTATGCTGGAGGTGATACGTTCCGATTATGTTACGACTGCGCGGGCCAAAGGCGTATCAAAAACCGGAACGATATTCCGGCACGCACTTCCCAACGCTCTCATCCCGGTGATTACCGTGGCCGGCACCAGTTTCGGCCGCAGCCTGGGAGGGACGATCGTAATCGAGTCCGTATTCAGTATTCCCGGCATCGGCGCTTATATGATCAGCGGGATCAACAACCGCGATTATCCGATCGTGCAGGGGTGTGTCGTATTCCTGGCCGTCACGTTCAGCATCATAATGCTTCTGGTGGATCTGATGTACGCTTTTGTGGATCCGAGGATCAAAGCCCAGTATGTGAGCGGAAGCAGGAAAAGGAGGGTGAAAAATGAAAAGAAGGACAGATAGAAAAAGAGAGCTTGGGCCGGGTATGCAGGTATTCGGACGGCTTGCAAAAAACAAGGCGGCTATGGCCGGTCTTCTGGTTCTGTCCGTGATGATCGTGATCGCCCTGCTGTCACCCTGGATCATTCCGTATCCGTATGAAGCGCTCGATTTTTCCAATGCGTTTGCCCCTCCGTCGCCCAAACATTGGTTCGGATGCGATGATCTGGGAAGGGATATCCTGAGCCGCGTCATGTACGGGGCGCGATATTCTCTGGCCATCGGGCTTTTGGCAGTGCTTGTCGGAGCTGCGATCGGCACGGTGATCGGCTCTGTGACCGGGTATTTTGGAGGAGTGATAGACAATGTGCTCATGCGCTTCCTGGACATTCTTTCCGCGATTCCGAGTATCCTGATGGCGATCGTGATATCGGCGGTTTTTGGGGCAGGCTTCAGCAAATGTATCCTTGCCATCGCCATATCTACCATGCCGCAGTATGCGAGAGTTCTGCGCGGATCCATTATGAGCGTCCGGGATATGGAGTACCTGGAAGCGGCATCATCGATTAACTGCAGCAATATGAGGATCATTGCCCGGCACATTCTCCCCAATTCATTTTCCGCGATGCTTGTTACCGCCACGATGAACGTGGGGACGGCGATCCTGATGGCTGCGAGCCTCAGCTATATCGGGCTGGGCGTCCAGCCGCCCGCGCCGGAGTGGGGAGCGATGCTTTCGGGAGCGCGCGGATACATCCGTGACTATCCGCATATGGTACTGTTTCCGGGTATTGCGATCATGGTGACTGTTCTTTGCCTGAATATGTTCGGGGACGGTCTGCGCGACGCGCTGGACCCGAAGCTGAAACGGTAGGAGGAGACGAGAAAATGACAGATAACAGTCAACATTTTTTATCCGTTGAGGATCTGTATGTGGAATATGAGACGGAAAACACGGTGGTGCACGCGGTCAACGGGGTTTCCTTCACCCTGGAAAAGGGTCATACTCTGGGACTGGTAGGAGAGACGGGGGCCGGCAAAACCTCTATTGCCAAAGCGATACTGGGAATTCTTCCCGATCTCCAGGCAAGGGTGAGCTGCGGGAGGATCCTGTTGGAAGGCAGGGATCTTTTGAAGCTCTCGGAGAAGGAGATGCTGAAGATCAGAGGAGACCGGATCTCCATGATTTTTCAGGATCCCATGACAGCTCTGAATCCGGTCATGCAGGTGGGAAGCCAGATCGCGGAGGCCGTCAGGCTTCACAATCCGGTATCGCGCCGCGAGGCGAAAAAAAAGGCCGTTGAGATGCTGGAAATGGTGGGGATCCCCGCCGACCGGTATCACGAGTATCCGCACCAGTTTTCCGGGGGCATGAAGCAGAGAGTCGTGATCGCAATCGCGCTTGCCTGTAATCCGCAGATCCTTCTGGCAGATGAACCCACGACGGCCCTTGATGTGACGATCCAGGCGCAGGTTCTGGAGATGATCGTGGAGCTGAAGAAAAGCTACAGTATGTCCATGCTGATGATCACTCATGATCTGGGAGTAGTGGCGGAAGTCTGTGACGAGGTCGCTGTGGTGTATGCCGGAGAGATTGTGGAATACGGCAGCCGGGAGGACTTGTTTGACCATCCTTCCCATCCGTATACGAAGGGGCTGTTTGGAGCGCTTCCCGATGTGGACAGAGATTCCGGAAGGCTGAACCCGGTGCCGGGGCTTCCTCCGGATCCTACAAACCTCCCTGAGGGATGTCACTTTTATCCGCGGTGTTCCCGAAGGACGGACAGGTGCAGGGAATCAAAAATTGAAATGGCGGAAATTGCCCCAGGGCATCTGTGCCGCTGTTTTGCGGAAGGGAAGTAGAGGGAGGTGCCTATGTCGGCTGTCATTGAAGTGAGTCATCTGAAAAAATATTTTGATACGCCAAGAGGAAAGCTCCATGCGGTGGACGATGTGACCTTTCAGATCGGTTCCGGGAGAACAATGGGTGTGGTGGGTGAATCCGGATGCGGAAAATCCACATTGGGCAGGACTATGATCCATCTTCTGGAGAGTACCGGGGGAACCATCCGCTTCTGCGGGGAGGATGTCACGAATGTTTCGGCGCATAAACTGAAAAAGCTGAGAGAGAATATGCAGATCATCTTCCAGGACCCTTACTCGTCGCTGAATCCCAGGATGACGGTTATGGAGACGGTTCAGGAACCGCTTATTCTTTCCGGACGGTTCAGCCGCAGCCAGATCAGGGAAGAGACGGAGCAGCTGATGGATCTGGTCGGGATCGATCGGCGGATGCGCACGGCATATCCTCATGAGCTGGACGGCGGGCGGCGCCAGCGCGTCGGAATTGCCAGAGCGATTGCACTGAAACCGAGATTTGTGGTCTGCGATGAGCCGGTGTCCGCGCTCGATGTGAGTATTCAGGCGCAGGTGCTGAACCTGCTTCAGGATCTCCAGGAGCAGAGACAGATGACGTATATGTTCGTGACCCATGATCTGTCCGTGGTCCGTCACATATCCGACGACATCTGCGTCATGTATCTGGGGCAGCTGGTGGAGACAAGCCCGTCTTCCGAGCTGTTTGAGCGGCCTCTGCATCCTTATACCCGGGCCCTTCTTTCGGCGATCCCGTCCATCGACATTCATCATCCGAGGCAGAGGATCGTATTGAAGGGAGAATTGACATCTCCTGTAAATCCGGCACCCGGATGCAGATTTGCCGCCAGGTGTCCGCACGTCTGCGAGCGCTGCCGCGAGCCGCAGACGCTAACGGAGGTTTCTCCGGGACATTATGTCTCCTGCTGCAGATGCGGGGAGATTAACGGATAGCGGCAGAAAGGAGAAAACGAGAGAACGATGCTGACAGAGTATCCTTGCAAAAAAGTTGAAGAAGGCGTATATGAGATCAATGAATTTGACGGCGTATCCATGTACGTGATCGAAGGAAATGAAAAAGCGCTCCTTGTGGATACAGGCGCGGGGATCGGCGATTTGAAGACATTTGCGGAAAGGCTGGTGAAGGGAAAACCGATAGAGGTCATGATCACCCATAATCACCGCGACCATGCAGGAAACGCTCCGCTTTTTAAACAGATCCATATGAGTGCGGCAGATGCGGATATCGGTCCGATCATCCGCCCGTGGACATCAAAGGCAAGCCGTCTGCGCTTTGCGCGGAGAAGCCTGGAAACCTTTCCGGACAGAAGCTATCCCTGGTCGGAGAACGATATCCGGGAGTTTGCACCGGATCAGGAGCCGGAAGTAAAACGGACGGAGGACGGGCATATTTTTGATCTGGGCGGAAGGCAGGTGAGATGTGTTCTGGTGCCGGGGCATACCCCGGGCTCCATGGCCATGATCGACAGCCTCACAGGGGCGGTATTTACCGGGGACTGCTGCGGGCAAAACGTCGGACTAGGAGTGCGTCCTCTGGAAAATCCGGAAATGGATCATGTGAGTATGGAGGAAGCCAGAGACGGGCTGATACGCTTATGGTCAATGGATTTTGACAGGAAGCGGATATATAGCGCCCACACGGATTACCGCAGATTCGGGCACAGCCTGGGAGAAGACATCATACCGCGCGACATACGGGCTATGGAAATGATCCTGGCGGGACGGTGCCGTGTTGAGACGGAAGAGATACCTGTATTGGATCTGAGCGTGGATCATGTGGTAACGGAGGGGATCAGTATCCAGTTCCACTTGGATCATTTGTTCCGAAAGAGACAGGTATGATTATGGGCGAGTCGGAAAAAGTGGATTATATGCAGTTCGGAGTGATCTGCATAATTGCATTCGGGTTTTACTTATCCAATCAGATGGTAGTAAATACTGTGACCAAATATGCCAGCGCACTTTCCGCCACGGCCCAGATGGCGGGTCTTATCGGCGGCTCCTACGGGGTGATGTCACTCATCACCCGGCCGCTTGCGGGACAGATGGTCGACCGGGAACGTCACAAGCCGCTTCTTCTGGGCAGTATGGCAATGCTTGTCGTGTCGGACGTGATCCTGCTGGCGGCGTCTTCTCCGGTTACGGTGCTGCTCTCCAGAATTGTGAACGGACTGGCGGTGGGGTTTGCCTCGACGATCTGTATGACGACAGCCTGCAACGCTCTTCCGAAGCGTCTGCTGTCCAACGGGATCGGCATCTTCACCATGTCACAGACGCTTGCTCAGGTGATTGGTCCCGCTATCGCAATCCATATGATCGAAAACGGATCGTTTCGGCAGCTGTACCGAATCTCCACCGGAATCATGGCGGCGGCGTTTCTCCTGGCATTTCTGTTCAGGACCAATCACAAGCCGGATAAATCCGTTCCGTACTCCTTTGCCTTCTCCAAAATGTTTACGGTGAAGGCGCTGATTCCCGGTTCCCTGTTGATGTGCAATGTTATGCAGATCGCGTGCGTTTCTTCTTTTATGCTTCTGTATGCGGACAGCATCGGGGTGAGTGGTCTCAGCGGATTTTTTACGATACAGGCACTGACGATCATTGCGACCAGACCGTTTGTATCCCGGTTCCTGAACGAGAGGAACCAGTGCCATTTTACGCTCGTCAGCGAGGCGTTTTTGATCATCGGTCTGCTGAATCTGTTTTTTGCCCGCACGACAGCCGGGTTCCTGATCTCGGCGGTCCTGTTCGGCTTGGGTAAATCCGGGGCTCAGCCGGCGCTGGTGGGAATGTGCATTTCTTCGGTCCCTTCCGCGGAGAGGGGACGGGCCAGCAGCACACAGTATGCCTGCCAGGATATCGGCCAGTTCGCGGGATCTTACATAGCGGGACTGGCCGCGGGACTCCTGGGTTACCGGTACGCGTTTCTGACCATCGCTCTGCTCCTGATCATGGGAACCGGATTTTTTATTGCCGCGTATCTGATCCCGAACCGGAAGCGGTAGACGACACCAGTTCGTCAAGCGATGCGAACCGGTACCCCATTTCCTCCCATTTTGTCAGGAGTTCATCCAGAATCTCGGAATTTGTCCGGGAAGTGCTGTGAAGCAGGACGACGGCTCCCGGATGGATACGGCCCAGCAGCTTTTTAAAGGCTTCGTCTTTTGTGGGCTGGTCATTTTCATACCAGTCCACATAGGCAAGGCTCCAGAAGAAGGTTTTGTAGCCGAGAGCCTGGGCCATTTTCAGATTGCTCTCGCTGTATTTGCCCTGGGGCGGGCGGTAATATTTTTTCATCGGCTGTCCGACGGTCTGCTCAAAGAGCGTTTCCAGCCCGGTCAGCTCTTCTTTAAATTTTTCTTCCGTTGAGATCGACGACATATCCGGATGATGGAAGGTGTGGTTCCCTACGATATGACCTTCGTCTATCATGCGTCTGACCATATCCGGGGAGGTTTCCAGATAATTCCCCACAAGGAAAAAAGCCGCGGGGGCGCCGTGTTTTTTCAGGGCGTCCAGGATCGCGGATGTATAACCGTTTTCGTAACCGGCGTCAAAGGTCAGATAGATGACCTTTTCGTCGGTCTGCTGCGCATAGAAAGCGTCGAACTGCGCAAGATAATCCGCGGTGGCGTTGGCTACCGGGGGCTCGCCCTCCTGCTGGAAGCTCAATCCCCAGTTCCCGTCGGCTGAAGCGGGGAGCGGAGTGATATTTTCGGCCGGCTCTTCGGAATTGCCGTCCGGCTCCGGGGAGGAAAAACGGGTGTCGGCGACGGAACCTGCGGCCCAATCTGCGGGGGAATCCGCCTTCAGCGGATACCGCTGGGCAAGCCTTGCCGCGGCATCTCCCATGCAGAAGCAGAGAGCGGCAAGAAAAACGATTTCCGCACTTTTTCGTATGATTTTTGACGGGGTGTTCATCGGTGTTATCCCTCTTTACCGTTTGTATATTCTATGCGGTTTTTGAGCCTGTAATACGTTTGACGCGTGTCCCATTTCGGTATATGGATTGCAAAAAAATCCAAATTGGAGGCAATTTCCGCACATTTTGGCAGATTCCTTGACAAATCATAAATATAGTTATATACTACAAAAAAATATTTTGACAAAACGGGAGATTACTAGTTATTATTTATTATTGTTGAATTGATCTTAAGGAGGAAAATGATTATGGCAGTTAAAGAAAAAACAGAGGCTGTAGAGGCTGAGAAAAAGGCCCCGGCGAAGAAGCCGGCGGAAAAGAAGGAGACGGCCGCGAAGAAGGAGACAGCCGCGAAGAAAGAGCCGGCTGAGAAGAAGGCTCCGGCGGCGAAAAAGGAGCCCAAGACCACCGTCAGCGTGCAGTTTGGCGGAAGAGAGTATGCGGAAAAGGATATCCTTGCCGCTGTCAAGAAAGCGTATACCAAGGCATTTAAGGATGTTGCGGTCAAGACCGTAGACATCTATGTGAAGCCCGAGGAGGGGGCCGCATACTATGTGGTCAACGGCGAAGGCGGAGCCGATATGAAGGTAATGCTGTAATCCCTGAAAAGAAAGCACAGCGGGAGAGTGCCCCGCGAAAAAGCCCTGTCCGGGGCGGCACTCATAAGACATCATAAGATTGTTTTCAGGAAACGGCGCAGCCTGCGGGCGGCGTCGTTTTTTTGTATATGCGGAGAGCGTTTCATTTTGCGGGGGACATAAAATGCTTGATACTTGGGCGGTTTCTGGTATAATATAAAAAACAGGAAAGATTTGTCCGGGAGGAGGATTAGGATGTTTTACGACGGAAAGATCTGGATCGCAAAAAGCGGGGAGGAGAACGTATCGATCCTTCCCCAAATGGCTAACCGTCATGGGCTGATCGCGGGGGCGACCGGCACGGGAAAGACGATCACGCTCAAAGTCCTGGCGGAGTCCTTCAGCGATGCGGGAGTACCCGTGTTTCTGGCGGACGTAAAGGGCGATCTCGCGGGAATGTGCCGCGGAGGCGAGGACAGTGAGGATATGCGGAAGCGCATTGCCCGGTTCGGACTTGCGGAAGCGGGATTTTCGTACCGCGCTTATCCCACCTGTTTCTGGGACATTTATGGGGAAAAGGGACTTCCTCTGCGGACCACTGTCAGCGAGATGGGTCCCACGCTTCTTGCCCGCCTGATGGATCTGACCGAGACCCAGACCGATATTCTGTCCATCGTGTTCCGGATTGCCGACGACGAGGGCCTTCTTTTGCTGGACACGAAGGATCTGCGGTCCATGCTCACCTATGTCGGAGAAAACAGCAAAGAATACAGCGCCCGGTACGGAAATCTGCCCAAACAGAGCATCAACAGTATCCTGCGGGGAATAGTGGCGCTGGAATCCCAGGGGGCGGACCGCTTTTTTGGAGAACCCGCACTGGATATCCACGACTGGTTCCGGACGGATCCAGACGGCAGGGGCATGATCAACATCCTCGACAGCGAGAGCCTGATCAACAACCCCATGATGTATTCCACATTCATGCTCTGGATGCTGTCGGAGCTTTTTGAGGTCATGCCGGAGGCAGGAGACTGTGCAAAACCAAGAATGGTCTTTTTCTTTGATGAGGCCCATCTCCTTTTTGCCGATGCGCCCAAGGCACTGATCCAGAAGATCGAACAGGTGGTGAAGCTGATCCGTTCCAAGGGGATCGGCGTATATTTTATCACACAGAGTCCCAGGGACATCCCTGACGGCGTGCTGGGCCAGCTGGGCAATAAGATCCAGCACGCGCTTCACGCATATACGCCCGCGGATCAGAAGGCGGTTAAGGCGGCTGCTGATTCCTTCCGCGTCAATCCGGAGTTTGACACCAAGGAGATATTGACGCAGCTGGGGATCGGAGAGGCCCTTGTATCCTTCCTGCAGGAGGACGGTTCGCCGTCCGTGGTGAAGCAGGCCGGGATCCTTCCGCCGCAGAGCCGGATGGGTGCCATCCTGGATGCGGACAGGCAGGCCCAGATCCAGAGTACGTCCCTCTATTCCAAATACGGGAACCTCATCGACCGGGATTCCGCCTATGAATTTTTCCAGAGAAAGGTACAGACAGACGCGCAGAAGGCCAGAGAAGAGGAGGAAGCCCTTCTGAAGCAAAAGGAAGAGGAGAAGGCTGCCAAAGAAGCCGAGAAGGAAGCGCAGAGACAGCAAAAAGCCCTGGAAAAGGAACAGGAACGCCTGGAGAAGGAGGCGGAGAAGGAGGCCGCCCGCAAGGAAAAAGAAGAAGAAAAAAAGAAACTTGCGGAGGAGCGGGAGAGAAAGAAAGTGGTTTCCAGCATCGCCAAGACCGCGGCGGGAACCATTGGTCGTGAAGTAGGCAATGAATTTGGCAAGAGCATCGGCGGCAGTTTCGGAAAGAAACTGGGAGGCAATCTGGGAGCAAGCATCGGAAGAGGGATCCTGGGTACGCTGTTCGGAAGATAAAAGGAGACGGAGAATATTGTGAAACGAAAAAGCAGCAGACCGGCCCGGAACCGATATTCCGCTTCAAAAGCGGGGACGCCGGAAAATTTCACAGAGGAATGCAGATCGCGGGAAGTACCGGATACGGCGCTTCCCGCTGCTTTCCTTGCAAAGATGCAGGAGCTTCTCGGGGAAGAGTATGAGGCATTTCTGAAAAGCTATGAGGAGCCCAGAACACAGGGGCTCCGCCTGAATCCTCTGAAGAGGGCGGACGCGCGGACACTCTGCGCGGGCTTCGGACTGCGAAAGATCCCCTGGGCCCGGGAGGGATATTATTATGATGCCTCTGCCAGACCGGGAAGCCACCCGTATCATGATGCGGGGCTATACTATATCCAGGAGCCCAGCGCAATGATGGTGGCGGAGCTTCTGGATCCGCGGCCCGGAGAACGGGTCCTGGATCTGTGTGCAGCCCCGGGGGGCAAGACGACCCAGATCGCCGGCCGGATGGCGGGAGAAGGACTTCTGGTGAGCAACGAGATCAACCCGTCCAGGGCCAGGATCCTTTCCCAGAATGTAGAGCGGTTCGGGGCCGCCAATGTATTTGTGACAAATGAAGACCCGCTCCGGCTTTCCCGGCATTTTCCGGCTTTTTTTGACCGTATCCTTGTGGACGCCCCCTGCTCCGGCGAGGGAATGTTCCGGAAAGACGAGACGGCCATAAGAGAGTGGAGTCCGGAAAATGTCCGCATCTGCGCGGCAAGACAGCGGGAGATCCTTGAAAATGCGCTTTGTATGCTTAAAGCGGGGGGAAGACTGGTCTATTCCACCTGCACATTTTCCCCGGAGGAAAACGAGAAGAACATAAAATACCTTCTGGACAGTCATGAGGAGCTGTCCGTAGAAGAGGCGGAGTTAAGGGAAGGAATGGAGCCGGGAAGACCGGAATGGAGCGGCGGAGAATGCGGAGAGATCGGAAAAACCGTTCGCATATGGCCGCACCGGACAGAGGGAGAGGGACATTATGCGGCGGTGCTCCGCAAGGGAGGGATCCCGGAGGAAAAAAGAGAAAAACAGAGAAATGAAAAAATCGGAGAAGATATTTACTGGCTGTGGATTCGATTCTGCGGGGAGACGCTTTCTGAACCGCTTCCGGAGCTTTTCGGGGATGACGCGCGCCGCCGGATGATACTGTACGGACAGCAGCTGTATCTGCTTCCGGAAGGGATCGCGGATATAAGCGGCATAAAGACGCTGAGGCCGGGGCTTCATCTGGGCACGGTAAAAGACGGCCTTTTTAAGCCGTCCCATGCCCTGGCTATGTATCTGCATCCGCACCAGGTAATGCGCAGCTTTAACATGGAGGCGGACGGGGAGGCGATCCGTCAGTATCTTCGCGGCGAGGCCGTTTCTGCGGACGGCTCCGGCGACGGATGCCAGGACGCCGGATGGACGCTGATGTGCGTGGACGGCTGCTCCGCGGGATGGGCGAAAAAGGTGGGACAGATCCTGAAAAACCATTATCCGAAGGGACTGCGGCGGCAGACCTTTCAGGGAATGTCTATATTCCGGCAGGAGTGAATATGATGGTACAAAAACTCCGGCGGGGATGAGAGAGTGGAGAAAAGAATAATACGAAACGGGCTGCCGCCTGTCCTGCTCGCAGCGGTGTGCTGCGTGTGCCTGGGACTGCTTTCGGGCGCGGGATTCCGCCAGAACGGAACGGTCTCTTCGGCGGATACGGTTTTTGCGGCGGGAACGGGAGACGACGCGCTTTTGGGCTCCGCGGCGGAGGAGCTTAATCTGTACGCCCAGTCGGCTGTCCTGATGGATGCCGATACGGGCCGCATCCTTTATGCCAAAAACGCGGATACGTTCCGGCCGATGGCAAGCACCACCAAGATCATGACGTGTATTCTGGCTCTGGAAATGTGTGACCTGGACGATACGGTGACCGTTTCCGCCTACGCGGCGGGCCAGCCCAAGGTACATCTTGGGGCGCCGGCGGGGAGGACCTTCCGGCTGGAAGATCTGCTCTATTCGCTGATGCTGGAATCCCATAACGATTCGGCGGTGATGATCGCCGAACATACGGCGGGTGATGTGAAGGCATTTGCGGAAATGATGAATGAAAAAGCGAAAGAACTGGGATGTGAGGACACCTGGTTTATCACTCCAAACGGTCTCGATGCGTCTGAGACGTATGACGACGGAAGCCGGCGGGATCATGGGACAACCGCTGCCGATCTGGCGCGGATCATGGCATATTGCGTCTGGGAATCGCCGAGGCGGGAGAAATTTCTGGAGATCACAAGGACACAGAACTATTTTTTTACGGATCTTGAGGGAAAGGGAAGCTATTCCTGCCGGAACCACAACCAGCTTCTCTCTCTCCTTTCGGGAGCCGTGTCGGGGAAGACCGGTTTTACGGGGGGAGCCGGATACTGTTATGTCGCGGCATTTGAAGACGGTGATGAGCGGTATACGCTGGCTCTTCTCGGCTGCGGGTGGCCGCCCAACAAAAGCTATAAATGGAAAGACGCGAGAACGCTTTTTGATTACGGGACAAGGACATACCATACGGAAGACGTGTTTTGTCTGCCGCGTCTCCCCGCCCTTCGGGTCATGAACGGGATCCCCGGGAACGGGGACATCTCGGAACAGGCGGAGGTGGAGCTGACGCTGAACCTGGCGGAGGAGGAGAAGAGCCTGCCGGCTCTGATCCGGGATGGAGAAAAAATAAGCCTGCGGGTCCGGATCCCCCAGGATATTCCGGCCCCCGTCCGAAAAGGGGAGAAGGTAGGAGAGGTTTCCTGCCTTCTCGGAGAGACGCTGCTTCGGACGTACCCGGTGTATGCCGAAGAGGAAGTGCCGAAGATCACCTGGATATGGTGCGTTCAGCATATCCTGAGAGCCTTTACGTTCACAGGACAATGACAGACGGTTACAGGAGAGCGTTCTGACGGATCAGGCGGATCTCGCGGGCGTATCCGTCCAGCTCGTTTGGGGATTCCAGATAGAACGGAAGAGATTTCAGCGCCGGATGGCGGACGACCCGCAGGAGGGCTTCAAGACCAATCTGTCCTTCCCCGATCCTGGCATGGCGGTCCTTCCTTGAGCCGAGGGGGTTGCGGCTGTCATTGAGGTGGACGGCTTTAAGCCGGTCAAGCCCGATCACCCGGTCAAATTCATCCAGGACCTGGTCCAGGTGCCCGGCGATATCGTAGCCGCCGTCCCATACGTGGCAGGTGTCCAGGCATATGCCCATCTTGTCCGAAAGCTCCACACGGTCCAGGATCTCCGCAAGCTCCCGGAATGTCCGCCCGATCTCGCTGCCCTTGCCCGACATGGTCTCCAGAAGAACGGTCGTTTCCAGATCAGGGGTCAGAATGGAATTGAGCATTTCCGCGATCTGTGCGATGCCGGTTTCCACACCCTGCCCAACGTGGCTTCCCGGATGAAAATTGTAGCAGTTTCCGGGAGTGAGGGACAGGCGCTTCAGGTCGTCGGACATGGTGCGCACCGCGAAGTCCCGGATCCCCGGATCCGCCGAGCAGGCGTTGAGGGTGTAGGGGGCATGGGCGAGGATCGTTTCGATCCCCTGTTCCTTTGCGTAGGCAAGGTAAGCCTCCACATCCGATTCATCCAGTGCCCTGGCGTTTCCGCCCCGCGGGTTCCTGGTAAAGAACTGAAAGGTATTGGCACCGATGGATACGGCTGTTTTTCCCATTGCCAGATATCCCCTGGAAGATGAAAGATGGCACCCGATCGTAAGCATAGCGGTTCCTCCGTTCCGATTCATACTTACGGAAAGTATATCATACCGATTTTTCTCTTGCAAGCGGCCCGTTTTCGGATTATGATAGTTACGGTTCGTCGGTGTGCGTTATGAATGCCGGCGGCCCACCGCAATACGGAAAACAAGGAGAACCGGTTATGTATAAATGCTGCATTTTCGATCTGGACGGGACCCTTTTAAATACTGTCCACGCATTGAACCGCACGATCAACCTGACGCTGGCCCGATTCGGAGAGGGGCCCATCGGCCCGGAGGAGACGAAAAAATTTGTGGGAGACGGATACCGCCGCTTTGTGGAACGGGCCTTCCGGTCTTTTCGGGGCGCCGATGAGGCGGTCCCGGAGGAGGCGTATTCGTTTTACAACACCTGTTTTGAAGAAAACTGCCTGTATCGGGTGGACGCATATGACGGGATCCGCGATCTGCTGGCGGCTCTGAAAGAGAAAACAATCAGGACCGCCGTCGTCAGCAACAAGGGCCAGGATCGGGCCGTGGATAATATCGAGTCTGTCTTTGGCAGAGGATACTTCGACATTGTATTGGGAGAGCAGGAGGGGCTGCCCTGTAAGCCGTCCCCGGCGGGACCGCTCTACGCGGCGGCCGTTTTCGGGCTTACGCCGGGAGAATGCCTTTATATCGGCGATACCAACACCGATATGAAGACCGGCATTGCCGCGGGAATCGATACGGTTGGAGTCACCTGGGGCTTCCGGGACAGGGACGAGCTGCAGGCATATTCGCCAAGGTATATCGTCTCTCATCCTTCTCAGATTCTGGAGATTTTGGGGAGATAATGGGCCTGTCACCCGTTTTTGTGGGCTGAATTTTACGTTTTTTGCAAAAAAATGACTGTTTGGTGGGAAGAATCGCGAAAAAATGTTTCCTTTTTGTGAAAAATATGTTACAATGTACGGACTAAGGAGAACGTAACCCATAGAGGTACAAAACACATAAAGGAAGAATCGCGATGAAGAGAACAGTTATTTTTCTTTTGTGTTTCTGCCTGGTGCTTCTGGGCGGATGTCACCGGTATGAGCGGGTGGAAGTGACCAGCCCCGCTCCCGTGGTGGTCAGCCGCTCTTCGGAGGAAGCGGCGGATGAAACGCAGGAGACGGACAGCAGTATGGAAACGGCAGTCGTCGAGCTGACGACAGAAGAGGAGACGGAGCCTCCGGTGCCGGAGAGGACCCCGGTGAAGGTAAAGGGCGTCTACCTTTCGGCTTATGTGGCGG
>CANRGP010000034.1 GCA_947630085.1 uncultured Lachnospiraceae bacterium | reverse complement strand
GAGGCTTGCGGAGTACGCGGCGGGAGCCGGGGTGGAGACATCCGGGAGCGGGAAGACCGGGAGCGACGGGACGCTGATGTTCTCCGGGCTTCCGGAGGGGATCTACCTGGTAGAAGGGAGCGCCGTGAAGGTGGGTCGGACGACCTACACCCCGCAGACGTTCTGCGTGGGCCTGGGGAGCAGCGCCGGGGTCCAGGTGACGGACGTGTACCCGAAGTCGGACGTGGAGACGGAGCCGGAAACGGATCCTTCTAAGGAAACGGACCCCTCCAAGGAGACCGAGCCGTCCAAGGAGACCGAGCCGTCCAAGGAGACCGAACCGTCGAAGCCGACCGACCCGTCGGAACCGACGGAGCCGTCGAAGCCTACGGAGACGGAACCGACGGAGACGCTGCCGACGGAGCCTGTGGAGCCTACGGAGCCGCCGCGCCCGACCTATCCGACGTACCCGACGTATCCGACATCGCCGGAAGTGCCGCCGGTGCCGGTGGCGCTGATAGAGGATAACCCGACGCCGCTTTCGGGAGTGCCCGGTCAGGAGATCATAGAGGACGGAGAAGTGCCGCTGGCCGCGGTCCCGGGGACGGGAGACGACAGGCCGGCGGGAGCGGTGGCGTTCCTTGGGCTGATCGCGTTCGGGATGATGGGAGTGTTCGGTGCGCTGGGCGCCGGGAAGAAAAAAGACGCGGAGTGATCCGCGCTAGGGGAAAGACGCGGAGCGATCCGCGTGAAGGAAAAGACAGGGGCCGCCTGCCGGAGATCATCGGTCTGCCGGGGGCGGCCTTCGCTTTTCACTATTAAACTTTTGCAACATCTTGCCATACGTGCCTTTTTTTGCTGCTGTAAAAGCTTTCATCAATTGAGAGTTTAGAAAGATTTTGCTTGACAGGACATTTTTGCGACCTTACAATAGTAAACAGTATGATGAACAGAGTATCTGTAAAGATTGGTATGTAACGGGTTGATAACACAGGTGATCAGACCTTTATCAATGAACGGGCCAAGGAGATTGAGTGCCGGCCTTATTGTTTGGGATGGTAAAAACAGGACAGAACATTCTGAATACATAATTTAATTATATGAGGGATAAATAGCTGCGAATGAAGAGTTTGGGCATAAATTATAGTAAAGGGAGCATAAGTAGAGGATAGAATTTTATTACTTGTGTTTCTTTTGTGTAGATAAAAATATTTTGAAAAGGAATAGCGTTGGAGTACACATGAAAAATAATCAGACTTTATATGATGACTGGATGATTGATTTTAGAAAAATACTTATTTGTTCTGGAGTAATTTTATTAAGCGCAATTCCTAGCCTGGGGGAATCAAAGGCGTTAGCAGTTGCTATACTAATACAAAGTGCAAGCAATATAGATAGTTATTGGGATTTTCTAAAGGAACAAAGAATATGTAAACCATTGAAAAAAATGTTAATATGGCTTGTAATTTTATCCTTCGCTGCAGGCGTAGTGGCATTGTTAAGTTTAGGGAGTACCCAAAGTTATTTTGAAATTGAAACGTTTGGGTGTTGGATTAAGGTATTTATTTTGTTGGCGGTTTCTTTTCCAATAGTATTATTGGTTACAGATAGTAAGATAAATTTCCTCAATGAAGAAAATAAAGACTTAACAGATCACGATCAGAATGGAGGTGAAGAAGATGAATTATAATGTTTGGACTGCAATTTGTGTAGTTGTTATATTGATTATTGCGAGTTTAGTGTGGAATTGTGTTTTTATATCTTATTTAAAGAAAGGTGAAAATAATAAATCAAAGCACGGGGGTGTGGAAAAGAAAACAATATTGAATTTAGTAAAGCCCGCTATATGCTTAGGAAATTTTTTGGTCATGTGCTCAATTTTATTAAGCAATACAGATGATGAAATTTCAGATACGTTGGATTACATTAGACCGTCTAAATGTATAAATAATTTATTGGAGAAAATAAATGAACAAGCAGGAATTTAAAAAATTATGGGATAATTGTATTATTCCTTCTTTTGAGGTATTACAAAAGCAAGATCCAACAATATATATACGGAATGGAAGTTTTGATTCTTTATGTAGATGCTATAATGATATAAAAAATAGCACAAAGAGACTTTTTATGAAATCTGGAACAGATGGAAAACTTGATAGACATAAAGTAGCGGCATGCTTGGCAAAGGCTATTGTCACGGAGAAACCTATCAGTAAAGAAGTAGTTGATGGATATACTGGGACAGAAGAAGATTTTTTTCTGGCTAATGAGGCATTAGCATTTGCAGTTTCTTTATCAATATTAAGAGCATATATAGAATTGAAGCTGAAAAATAGAGTAAGTGAGTTTGTTTCTCGGGAAGATGCATATAGAAAGATTTGCGAACAGGATTTCATTTTCCCGAACACAATAATGGGAGTAAATTATGAAGTGTCAGTTTGTTGGGCGTGGCATCATAATATTATAAATGGAAATTTTGATGTATTGGGAACAGCGAATTTATTCTTTATGATTGAAAATTATGCGGTAGAAGCATATAGCAATAGATAAGATCTTTTTGAATGCCAATCTCCGGCTGCATATCCTGGAGCAGCTCTTTCAGTATTTCATTTTGTCCGCATCCCCTACTTCATCTTTGGAAGCAAATTGACCTATACACGTTTTCAAAAATATGATATAATGAGAAAAACATCGAGGGCGCTTGTGCCGGTCGGTGTTTGACGGGTATCCCTAAGAGGAAAAGGAGCCATCGCGAATGCCAGGTTTTGGAGATATTCTCGGCAACGACGCCGTAAAACAGCATTTTCGGACAGCCATTGAGACGCACAGGATATCTCACGCTTACATTCTCTCCGGGGAGGCGGGCATGGGAAGGAAATCCCTTGCCAACGCATTTGCCATGACGCTTCTCTGCGAAAAGGGCCGGACGCAGCCGTGTATGGAGTGCCATGCCTGCAGGCAGATGCTCTCGGGGAATCACCCGGACGTCATTTATGTTTCGCATGAGAAGCCGGGGAGCATAGGGGTGGAAGATGTCCGCAGGCAGATCAACGACACCGTTTCGATCCGGCCGTACAGCAGCTTTTTTAAGGTTTATATTGTGGATGAGGCGGAAAAGATGACCGTGCAGGCGCAGAATGCTTTGCTGAAGACCATCGAGGAGCCGCCGTCCTATGTGGTCATATTGCTGCTCTCCGCCAATTCGGAAGCCTTTCTGCCGACCATCCGATCCCGGTGCGTGGAGCTCAAGCTGAAGCCGCTTCCCGACACGGTGGTGCGCGATTACCTGACGGGTGCGATGAAGATCCCGGATGCGGAGGCGCGGCTGTACGCGGCTTTTGCCAGGGGAAACCTGGGAAAGGCGATCCGGCTGGCGGACTCCGGGGAGTTCAGGAGCCTGTACGGGCAGGTTCCCGATCTGCTCAGGCACATAGGGGACGCGGACATTTCCGATCTGCTCGCGCGGATCCGGGGCTGGAAGGAAGGACACCTTGACATGGAGGAATGTATTGACTTCATGCAGCTGTGGTTCCGGGACGCGCTGATGCTGAAGGTGACCCGGGACGCCGATCTTCTGGTTTTCCGGGACGAGTATACGGCCCTGGAAGAGCTGGGCCGCCGGACGGGCTACGACGGGTTCGAGCGGATCTTTCAGGCCATCGGCAAGGCGAAGCTTCGGCTGGAGGCCAATGTAAATACAGAGCTTGCCATGGAGCTCCTGCTCCTGGCCATAAAGGAGAATGGATCATGACGAAAGTAATCGGAGTAAGATTTCGGGAGGCCGGGAAGATCTATTATTTTGCTCCCGGCGATCTGGAGATAAAGAAGGGGCAGCACGTTATCGTGGAGACCGCCAGGGGCATCGAGTACGGGAGCGTGGTGCTGGGCAGTCATGAAGTGGCGGACGAGAAGGTCGTCCAGCCGCTGAAGGCGGTGACCCGCCTTGCGACCGAGGAGGACGACGCGGCGGAGGAGGCGAACCGGCAGAAGGAGGCTGACGCGTTCCGGATCTGCCAGGAGAAGATCAAAAAACATCAGCTGGAGATGAAGCTGATCGCCGTAGAGTATACGTTTGACAATAATAAGATCCTGTTTTATTTCACGGCGGACGGACGTATTGATTTCCGCGAGCTGGTAAAGGATCTGGCGAGCGTGTTCCGGACCCGGATCGAGCTGCGCCAGGTGGGCGTCCGGGACGAGACAAAGATAATGGGAGGCATAGGGATCTGCGGGAGAGAGCTTTGCTGTCACTCTTATCTGTCGGAGTTCATTCCGGTTTCCATCCGTATGGCCAAGGAGCAGAACCTTTCGCTGAATCCCTCCAAGATATCCGGCGTCTGCGGCCGCCTGATGTGCTGCCTCAAGAATGAGGAGGAGACGTACGAGTATCTCAACAGCAAGCTCCCCAATGTGGGAGACACCGTTACCGCGGAGGACGGGCAGAAGGGCGAGGTGCACAGCGTCAATGTGCTGCGGCAGACTGTGAAGGTCCGCACCGTGGTGGACGGCGACGAGGTTGAGATCGTGGAGTACCGGGCCGATCAGCTCAAATTTAAGCCCCGGCGCAGGAAGGATAAGGACAAGTCTCAGGTTCAGGATAAGGAACTGAAGCAGCTGGAGGCCCTGGAAAAAGCAGAACATGATCGTAAAAAATAATGAGCGGATCGACGATCTGCAGAGGTGCGGATACGGGATCATTCAGGACAGCAGTAAATTCTGTTTCGGCATGGACGCGGTGCTGCTGACGGGCTTTGCCCGCGTCAGAGAGGGCGAGGATGTGCTGGACCTGGGCACAGGCACGGGGATCATACCCATTCTCCTGGAGGCCAAAACGCCCGGGCGGCATTTTACGGGGCTTGAGATCCAGCCGGATATGGCGAATATGGCGGCCCGCAGCGTGCAGTACAACCATCTGCAGCACAAGATCGAGATCGTACAGGGCGATATCAGGGAGGCCGGCCGCCTGTTTGCTCCGGCCTCCTTTGACGTGGTCACTTCCAACCCGCCGTATATGGAGACGCGCACCGGACTGAAAAATCCGGACGAAGCGAGGGCCATTGCCCGCCATGAGATCCTCTGCACATTCGAGGACGTGGCCCGGGCGGCCTCCGCGCTTCTGCGGCAGGGCGGCCGGTTCTACCTGGTGCACCGCCCCCGGCGGCTTCCGGAGATCATGGAAACGCTTCGCCGGTTCGGGCTGGAGCCGAAACGCATGAGGCTGGTCCATCCGTTTGCCGGGAGGGAAGCGAACCTGGTGCTCATAGAGGCGTTCAGAGGGGGACGCGCCCTGATGAAGGTAGACCCCCCGGTGATCATTTTTTCCGCGCCCGGCGTGTACAGCGACGAGATGCGGGAGGAATACGGATATTGAGCCGGATTACCGGGAGAGACGCTGCCCGCGCAGCTGGGAGCGCGCGGGAGAATGCGGATTCTGAACCGGACTTTCGGGAGAGACGCCCCCCGCGCAGCTGGGAGCGCGCGGGAGAATGCGGATTCCGAACCGGATTGTCGGGAGAGGAAAGGAGAAGAGCATGGCCGGGAAATTATATCTGTGCGCCACACCGATCGGCAACTTGGAGGACATTACCCTGCGTGTCCTGAATACGCTGAAAACCGTGGACCTGATCGCGGCGGAGGATACCCGCCACAGCATCAGGCTTCTGAATCATTTTGACATTCATACGCCTATGACCAGCTACCACGAGCACAACAAGGCCGGGAAGGCCGCGTACCTCCTGGAACAGCTGAGAGAGGGGCGGGACATCGCTCTGATCACAGACGCGGGTACGCCGGCGATTTCCGATCCGGGGGAGGACCTGGTCCGTCTCTGCATCCGGGAGGGGATCGCCGTAACTTCGCTTCCGGGCCCCGCCGCCTGCGTGACGGCGCTGACGGTTTCGGGGCTTTCCACCCGCCGCTTCTGCTTCGAGGCGTTTCTTCCTTCCGATAAAAAGGAGCGTGCGTGGATCCTGGACGAGCTGAAGAATGAGACGAGGACCATCATCATTTACGAGGCGCCGCATCATCTTCTGGGAACGCTGAAGGAGCTTCGGGAAACTCTCGGCGACAGAAGGATGACTCTGTGCCGGGAGCTTACGAAGAAATATGAGGAGGCATGGACGGCTACCCTGGACCAGGCGATAGCGCGCTGGAGCGAAGAGGAGCCCAGGGGCGAATGCGTGATCGTTCTGGAAGGAAAAAGCAGAGACGCCTGCCGGAGGGAGGAAGCCGGGAGGTGGGAGCAGATGTCCGTGGAGGAGCACGTAGCGCTCTACGAGCGGCAGGGGATTGCCCGCAAGGAGGCCATGCGCCTGGCCGCAAAGGACCGTGGAGTGAGCCGCCGGGAGATATACGGCCATTTTGTTGGACACACGGAGGCATAAAAACCGTTTTGAGGCATAAAGATTCAGTAACAGAGAGCGTGTCTCAAGCGGAGGGAAATGTGCTGAATTATCTGTGGGCGTTTATGATCCTGATCGGGATCGTGTGGGGGATGGCAAACGGCACCGCGGCCGCCGTCACGCAGGGAATACTGGACTCAGCCGGAGAGGCGGTCAGCCTGTGCGTGACGATGCTGGGAGTGATATCCCTGTGGACAGGCGTACTGAAGATCGCTGAGAATGCGGGGCTGGTCGGCCGGCTGACCGAGAAGATGAAGCCGCTTCTGCGCTTCCTTTTTCCGCGTCTCCCGGAGAACCATCCCGCGGGGCGTTCCATTGCGACCAACATGATCGCCAATATCCTCGGGCTGGGGTGGGCGGCTACGCCGGCGGGGCTGAAGGCCATGGACCAGCTGGCGGAGCTGGAGGATGAAAGACGGAGAGAGGGAAGCCCCGAGGCCCGTCCGGCCGGGGAAGCCGGCAATGAAATGTGCACGTTTTTAATCATCAATATTTCTTCTCTCCAGCTTATTCCCATCAACATGATCGCATATCGGAGCCGCTACGGAAGCGCGGACCCCACGGCAGTCATCGGGCCGGCTCTGGCCGCAACGCTGGCCAGCACGGCGGCGGCGGTGGTCTTCTGCCGGCTCATGGAACGGAAGGGGCGTGGCGCCGGATGAAGTGGATCCTGCTTGCCTCCGATTATATGATACCTCTCACGATACTTTACATTGTAGGATTTGCCGTCCTGATGCGGCGCCCGGTCTATGATGATTTTGTGGAAGGGG
Source organism: uncultured Lachnospiraceae bacterium (assembly GCA_947630085.1). Taxonomy (GTDB): domain Bacteria; phylum Bacillota; class Clostridia; order Lachnospirales; family Lachnospiraceae; genus UBA3402. Next base: position 15,865 of record CANRGP010000034.1, on the reverse strand, counting down.
CGAAAGAGGGCGCATCTACGGTCTTTGGCATTCTGCCGACCCTGGTGGGACTGATGGTGGGGGTGGGAGCGCTGCGCGCATCCGGGTTTCTGGACGCCGTCACCCGCGTTCTCGGCCCGATCGCCGGATGGATCGGTTTTCCGACGGCGCTGCTTCCGGTGGCGCTGGTCCGGCTGTTTTCCTCCAGCGCGGCTACGGGGCTTGTCCTGGATATTTTCAGGCAATACGGCCCGGATTCCGAGCTGGGGATGATCACCTCCGTTATGATGAGCTGCACGGAGACGGTATTCTATACCATGAGCGTCTATTTCATGACTGCGGGCGTCCGGAAGACCAGATACACGCTTGCCGGGGCGCTCCTGGCCGCTGCGACGGGGATCGCGGCAAGTGTCCTGATCGTTCGCTGGGCTTAAGAAAACTATAAGGAATTAGGTAGTTGCGGGAAAAGAAAAATTCATGTATAATCGAGAAAGATGTTCGCCCGAACCCGGCACGCGCCGGGCGCGTGTCCGGACAGCGGCAGATATTCAGGCATATCAAGGAGGAGCTGCAGATTATGAAACGGTTTAAGGAGGAGCTGCAGATTATGAAACGGTTTACTGTGATATTTACGGGAATTCTGGCGGCGGGGCTTCTGGCCGCCTGCTCGCCCACAAATACCGACGCTTTGCGGGAGTCCATGGAGGCGGAGGTCGTGGCCGGCCCCAGTGAGGACGAGACGGTCGCTCCGGACAAACACGCCCCGGGGACGGGGCCGGTTATGGCGCTTGTGTCCGTATACCGCGCGGACAGCGCCGGAACCGGGCTGGAGAGGATCCTCGCCGATGTGGAGGAGCTGACCCCGCAGACGCTGGTTGACCAGCTGGCCGGCTATGGTGTCCTCGACGAGGGCACAGAGGTGCTTTCCTACAATATGGAGGGGGCCGTCAAGCTCGGACCCGGCGTTTCCGCGGACGAGGCGGAGGGAAGCGGCGACAGGATAGGGACTCTGGATCTGAACCAGGTTCCGGAGCTTTCGGCTGCTGAGGAGGACATCATGCTCCGCGCCCTCGCCAATACATTTATTGAAAATTATGAGCTGGATAAGCTGAAGCTCCTGGTAAACGGAGAGAACTATACCAGCGCCAACCGGACGGACGGCGACGACACATACCTGGAGTACACATCCAAATACAAGAACTCACCGGAATAACAGGTGGGGCGGCGTCGGGCAAAACAGATTCACGGCACATTCGGAACGCGGCATGATTTCGGTCATGCCGCGTTTTTCTTAGTGATGCCCCTGCCGCCGGATCCATTTGCGCAGCTCCTCGCGGATCACCGTGAACGGAGCGGGGCCGGTTTCCAGGAGGAACTGGTGGAAATCCTTCAGCACGAAAGCATCTCCCAGCGCTTCCTGCGCGTTTTCCAGCATATGCTGGATCTCCAGATAGCCGACATAATATTCCAGGTAATTTACGGGGGAGGCCAGCATCGCCTCATAGATCTCATCAACGATTCCTTCCTCGCTCAGGTCAAAATACGGCTCCAGGAAATCCCGGACATTTTCCCGGCTCCAGCCGAAATAGTTGATATTGATGTCGAGGAGTGCGTGGAGGCCCAGGCTCGCGCAGGAATTGAGGGCGAGCAGGCGTCCGGACAGGGGATCGAGGCCGTTGTCGGTGGTATAGGAATAATATTCGCAGTATACGGCCCAGCCCTCGCTGTAGCTGGTAAAGGAGAGGGCCTTGCGGAGAAGATCGTCGGAATGTGCGTTGAAATAGGTATTCTGGTACATATGTCCCGGGAATCCTTCGTGGGCCAGGGTAGTGTAGAGATCCTGGGCCTCTGACGTATCGGAAGGATTTATGTAAATCACACAGTTCCGGTAGTCGTCGATGGGCGGGACCAGGAAAAAGGCCGGACTTAAGGAATCCGCGAGTTCATCGGGGACGAACCGGGTCTGATAATGGTTTTCCGGAATCGAGGGAAAGTCGCCGGCGATCTCTTCCTTCAGATGCTCCAGGATCTCTTCCGGCTGCGTGTACGCGAAGGTATAGTCGTCGATCTGCTCGATGATTTGCGGATTCTCCTCAATAATATCGGACATTTCCGCAAAACAGCTGTCGATCTGGGCAGAGATCGCGCCGCGGAGATCGCCGATGCTTCCGTAGGTGGTCCCGGTGGCCTCGTGTACCAGGTATTCATAATATTCTTTTCCTTTCGGAAAATGGCACAGGCCCTCGTCGTTTGTGCAGGAGCCTTTAAGCGCTCCGATGCCGTTCAGAAGAAGCTCATATGCCGGGATGAAATCGTGGTTTACGATTTCAAGATTGCGGGCCTTGTATTCTGCCCGCTCCTCGTCCGTCAGACCTTCCATCTCGTCGATGCGCCGGTCGAACATGACCGTCATAAAATTCTGCTCCGCCGGGGTCAGATAAGCCTCGCTTTCCGAAATGATCTGTTCCAGGCAGTAGTCTGTCATGAACAGACCGTTTTCGGCCTTTTCCTTTTCAAAATCCAGGATCTGCCCGTAATATTCGTCGATGCCGGACAACAGCGTCAAATAGTTATCTACATCCTCCTTCCGGCGGAACGTGAATTCCGCGAGGAGAATGGGAAGCTGTGCCTGGACTCCGTTGGAGGGGGCCAGCGGCTGATAATAGAGATCAAGCCCTTCGCCCGCGAGCTCCAGGCACAGGGATTCTTCGAGGATGCGGTAGGTGAGGCGCTTTTCCTCGGACAGAAGCTCCGGGTCAATCTCATCAAGAAGCTTCTGCGTCTGCCGCAGCCCTTCGGATGCTTCCGCCATGGAATCAAGCGAAAAGTCCCCGAAGGATATTTCATAATCCGTGATCCCGTAGTCCTCGGGAGAAGCGAATGTGTAGTGAAGATTCAGATAGGATGATGCCAGCTGGTCGTTTAAGATCTGCTCGCACAGCCGGTCAAAAGCGGCTTCCTCGGCGGGGGAAACTTCCCGCGGGCCATCTGCCGCCTGCTCCTCCTGAACGCCGCCCGCCGGCGGCTCCGCCCAGCGCAGGGAGTCTGTCTTATAATGGCATCCGGCAAGAAGCGCAAGGCACAGGCCGAGGGACACAAACGTACGGCAAACGCGGCGCGCCGCTGCTTTGGCTTTCTTTGAAATCTTGTTTTTCATGGATTAAACCTCCGTTTTATATAGTATAATTTATATTGCCGGATTTGACAACTGAGAACCTGGAGCGCGGGGCGTAAGAGGCGCGATTTTTGTTGACATTCCGCCCCGAATGGGGTATGGTGGAGAAAGGCGGAGACGGAACAGGAAGGAGAATCGGATATGTGTGAAAAATGCAGAAAACCGTATTATATTACCACGGCGATCGCCTATACTTCAGGCAAGCCGCATATCGGCAATACCTACGAGATCGTGCTGGCGGACAGCATCGCCCGCTACAAGAGGGCCCAGGGCTATGACGTGTTCTTTCAGACGGGAACCGACGAGCACGGCCAGAAGATCGAGCTGAAGGCCCAGGAGGCCGGCGTGACGCCGCAGGAGTTCGTGGACGGCGTGGCAGGGCAGATCCGGTCGATCTGGGATCTGATGAATACCTCCTACGACAAATTTATCCGGACCACGGACAGGGATCACGAGATCCAGGTACAGAAGATATTCAAAAAACTGTACGACCAGGGAGATATCTATAAAGGCTATTACGAGGGCCTTTACTGTACGCCCTGCGAATCGTTCTGGACCGAATCCCAGCTGGTGGACGGCAAATGCCCCGACTGCGGCCGTGAGGTGAAGCCGGCCAGGGAAGAGGCGTACTTCTTTAAGATGAGCAAATACGCGGACAGGCTGATCGCGCATATCAACGCGCATCCGGAATTCATTCAGCCGGTATCCCGCAAGAATGAGATGATGAACAACTTCCTCCTTCCGGGACTGCAGGATCTGTGTGTGTCCAGGACGTCCTTCACATGGGGGATCCCGGTGACATTCGATCCGAAGCACGTAACCTATGTGTGGCTGGATGCCCTGACCAATTACATTACCGGCATCGGCTATGACTGCGGCGGCGACAGCTCCGAACGCTTTCAGAAATACTGGCCGGCGGATCTGCATCTGATCGGCAAGGATATTATCCGTTTCCATACGATCTACTGGCCCATTTTCCTGATGTCCCTGGGTCTGCCGCTGCCGAAGCAGGTGTTCGGCCATCCGTGGCTGCTGATGAGCGGCGGCAAGATGAGCAAGTCCAAGGGCAATATCATCTACGCCGACGATCTGGTGCAGTTCTTCGGGGTGGATGCGGTGCGCTACTATGTGCTGCATGAGACGCCCTTTGACAATGACGGCAACGTGACGTGGGAGCTGATCGCGGAGCGGTACAATTCTGATCTGGCCAATATTCTGGGGAACCTGGTGAGCCGGACCATTTCCATGACGAATAAGTATTTCGGCGGCGCCGTGAAGAAGACCGGCGTGGCGGAGGAGACGGACGCGGATCTGAAGGCGACGGTTCTGGAAGCTGTGAAGAAAGTGGACGCGAAGATGGAGGAGCTGCGGGTGGCGGACGCCATCACGGAGATCTTCGGGATCTTCCGCCGCAGCAATAAATATATCGATGAGACTACGCCCTGGGCGCTGGCGAAGGACGAGGCGAAGAAGGACCGTCTGGCGGAGGTGCTCTATAATCTGACGGAGGCCATCACCATCGGCGCGTCGCTTCTGGAGCCGTTCATGCCGGAGACTTCGCAGAAGATCCTGGCGCCGCTGAATACGCAGAAGCGGGAGCTTTCGCAGATGGATGAGTTCGGGCTGTACCCGGACGGCAATCAGGTGACGGAGAAGCCGGAGATCCTGTTCGCAAGACTGGACGTGAACGAGATCATGGACAAGGTGAACGCCATGAACGCGGAGCGGGAGGCGGCGCAGGAGGCGGAGAACGCGGCGGCCGGAAGCGGCGCGGACAGCGGCGCGGCAGCGGAGGCGGAGACCAGCGCGGCAGCAGCCGCTGAAGCGGGTGCAGTTTCCGGCGCCGGCAGGCAGGCCGGCACGGAAGGCGGAACCGCCGGAGCGGCAGATAATGCGGCCGGAGCCATCGGGGAAGCTTCCTCAGATACAGCGGCCGCCGAGGCCAGGCCGGAGATCACCTACGACGATTTCGTGAAGCTTCAGTTCGCCGTAGGCGAGATCATTGCCTGCGAGGAAGTGAAACTTCTCTGCAGTCAGGTGAAGATCGGCGGAGAGGTTCGTCAGATCCTGAGCGGGATCAAGTCCCATTACACGCCGGAGGAGATGGTTGGCAAGAAGGTCATGGTCCTTATGAATCTGGCTCCCCGCAAGATGGCGGGTCTGGAATCCCAGGGCATGCTTCTGTGCGCGGAAGACGAGGAAGGGAATCTGGCGCTGATGACGCCGGAGAAGGACATGCCGGCCGGATCGGAGATTTGCTGACAGATAGAGTGAGTGCGCGGCGGCTGCAAATATTTTGAATTTTGCAGCCGCCCTTGTGTCGGTGTCGGTATCCGGGAGAAATCTGCCCGGAGGTTGTTTTCAGTATTTGGAGAAGCGGAGGAATCGATGATGACGCGCGGCGGGAAACGATGGATTTACGGATTGGTATTGAGCTTGGTGCTGCTGTTGGCGGCGGCGCCGGCCGATTCGGCGGCGTCCGGGACTGGGACAGCCGCGGCGTCCGGTTCGGAACCGTCTCCGATCCGGGATTATGAGACGCAGGAAGCGACGCCCGCGAACGCGGCGGCAGGCGCATCGTATGTGCGGATGCTCCTGGACGCCCTTCCCACAGCGGATGAGGCCGGCCGGATGGACGAAGCGGAGCAGGCAGAGGTTCGCAGGAAGATGGAGGCCGCCCGCGCCGCGTACGAGGCTCTGAGTCCGGAAGAGAAAGAACTGGTTCCGGACGCGGGGGAGATTCTGGCTCCGCTTTACATGGAGTTCTTTCTGCCGCTCGAGCTGGACGGCGAGAGATTAGTAGAAGTCGAGGATGCTTTTCTCACGTTGGAAGATCTGCTCGATCCGGAGGAAATGGAAGAACCGGCGGAAGATGCCGGCGATCTCTGGGGGATCAGCCCCATGAGCGTGGGAGAGGAACCGGGAGGAGACAATTACTGGATCTCCCGGCTGAATTCCCAGCCGGACACGCCTTCCTATGTGGGTGATTTGTACAAACTGCTGCTGAAAGCCACCAACAATGACGGTCAGGACGACTGGCTGATCGGGGAGGACTATTTTCCCGAGGATAAGGAGGTTTTCGGATTTAGCTATTACAGAGAACAACTGGATGTTAACAGAAAAGATCCGTCAATCAAAGAGACGATCGCTCCCAGAGTTTACAGGTATGCCGAGCAGGCCGTCACCGCGTTCCGGCGCGACCACCCGGAGGTTTTCTGGATGAACGACAGCATCGGACTCTACTGCATGATAGCGGGCGGGGAGAGGGAGCCGGCGTGCAATATTGAATATATGTTTGCCACGAAATATAATAACAGCGAGGTCGGAGACTTTGACGCCCGCATCGACAAATACCGGAGCGAGGCGCTGATCAGGGAGGGTATCGCCCGCAGGGATGCCCAGACTGAAAGGCTGCTTGCGGAGACGGAATGGGCGGGCCCGTATGAGAAGATACGTCAGTTTAACAAATGGCTGACCGAGAATAATGAATACAATACTTCCGGTCGGAACGGTTGGGACTATCCTGAAAGCTGCCACAGTTCCCTTACGGCGCTGCTGGGAAATACCGGAACAGACGGACCCGTATGCGACGGCTATGCCGGCGCGTTTAAGATCCTGTGCGACAAAGCGGGTATTCTGTGCCTTGTGGTCACCGGGGAGGGACGGAGCGGAGGTAAAGAGGTTCCACACGCCTGGAATTATGTAAACTTATATGGAAACTGGTACGCGGCGGATGTCACCTGGAACGACCCGGTGGTATCCGGCAAAGGCGGCGCGAAGACCGGCGCGGAGAATGAAAGTTATCTCCTGGCCGGTTCCAAGTCGGAGATCGACTTCCGCCGGTTTGAAGAATCTCATGTAGTATCCGCGGATCTGCAGGCGCTGGCCCCGGCGCTGAGCGGGGACAGATATATTCCTGTAACGCTTGCGGATTTCCGGGCGGATCTGGATAAAAATTCCGAAGTTCATTACGGCGATACATTGAATGTGCAGGTGCAGAACGCTCCGGCTGGTCGGAAGCTTTATTATCGGTGGAGCGCCGGGGAGAAAACGGTCGGTACGAACAGCCCGTCCTATAAGGTCGGTCCGGAAGCGGTGGGACAGGTGATCCGCGTAACTGTCACGGCGGACGGCTGCGGCGGAGCCGCGTCTGCGGAGACCGCGGCGCCGGTGGACGAAGTGCCGGAGCTGACCCGTCTGGATAAGGCTCTGACGGCCGCCGCGGACGCGAAAAAGGATCTGGCTGTTTACGATCTGCAGCCGGAGGCGGTTCTGAAGGGCGTCCGTTATGCAGATCAGGCGGTTATGGATGCTTTAAATACCGCGGTCGGAAACGCCGAGACTGCGAAGAAGAATATCGCGCCGGCGGCGGAACTGGGAGAGAAAGCGGCTGCGGTTGAAGACGCAGCCGGAAAGCTGACGGCGGCGGTCAGGACAGGCACGATGGAACTGCAGCCGCTGGAGGAGGAGCTGACGGCGGCGAAGGATGCGAAAAACGGAATCGAAGTCCGTAACGGGCAGCCATCAGAGGTTGAAAAAGGACTCCGATATGTGACGCCGGCGGAGATGGACGCTCTGAACACGGCCGCTGCCAGGGCAGAAGCGGTCAAGTCCGGGATCCGTACCGCGAAAGAACTGGATCAGGAGACGGATGCGCTGAAAACAGCTGTAAGCGAGTTTACGAAAGCGATAAAGACCGGTACGAAATCCACTGAAAGCGGCGGATCCAGCGGGGGAGGAGGATCCGGCGGCAGCGGAGGCGGCTCGGGCAGCGGCGGCAGTTCCGGCGGCAGTCATTCCTCTGGCGGCGGATCCGGCGGGAGCAGCGGCGGCAGTCATTCCTCCGGCGGATCCGGCGGAAGCGGCGGCAGCCGGGGACCGGCGGCGGGTCCCGGAGGAGCGGGCGCGGCTCTTCCATCCTATGTGGTGATCGGGTCATGGATCCAGAACGCGGACGGAGAGTGGAATTTCTATGACGGAAGCGGCAGGCTCTATACCAACTGCTGGGCCGCGGTCTATAACCCTTATGCCAACACGGCAGCCGGGGCGCAGGCGTTCGACTGGTTCCGTTTTGATGAAAAAGGTCTTATGGTCACCAGCTGGTTCCTGGATCCGTCGGACGGTCATTATTACTATCTGAACCCGGTTTCGGACGGGACCCGCGGCAGGATGGTGATCGGATGGGAAGTCATAGACGGAAAAGAGTATTATTTTAATCCGGTCTCCGACGGAACCCGGGGACGTATGATGTGCAATGAAGCCACAGGAGACGGACATTTCGTCGGACCTGACGGCGTGAAGATCTATTGATATTGCGGAGGAAATACGGATGGAAAATCAGCTGCGGAAGGCGCGGCCCCGGTATCAGGTGCTGAGCGGCAGCGCGCTTAAGCTGATCGCGCTGATCACGATGATCATCGATCATGTGGGAGCGGCGGTCCTGGAGATGGGGGTCATAGAGGGATATAACACCGGAATGCTGAACATTTCCTATGAGACGGCGCTGTTCTGGTGGAATGTGGACAGTGTGCTGCGGGGGATCGGCCGGATCTCCTTTCCGATCTACTGCTTCCTGATCACGGAGGGCTTTCTGCACACGCGCGACGTCCGGAAATACGCCCTGCGGCTCGGGGCGTTCGCGCTGCTGTCGGAGATCCCCTTTGACCTGGCGTTCTACCATGTCTGGTGGACCTGGGAGCATCAGAATGTATTTTTTACATTGTTTTTAGGGCTTCTGGCGATCGCGGCGGTCGATTATTATGAGAAGCGGACGAACAGCCGGTGGGTCGGACTGGCGGCGGCATTCTGCTTTGTGATGCTGGGAGATGTGCTCCATACGGATTACGGCGCTTTCGGCGTGTTCTTTATTGTCGTGCTGTACGCGTTCCGCAACTGCGGCTGGATCCGCACCGTGATCGGCTGCATCCTGATCGCGTGGGAGACCACGGCGCCGCTGGCGTTTATCCCGATCCAGATGTATAACGGCGAGCGCGGGCGGCTGCGGCTGAAATATTTCTTTTACGCGATCTATCCGGCGCATCTTTTGGTCCTGTATGGAATCTGTATGACGCTGCTGCGTTAAGGGCGGCCGCGTCCGGCAGACGGAGCCGGTTATTAAGAAGGAGTTTTGGAAGTTATGATATTTGATACCCACGCGCATTACGACGACGACGCGTTTCAGGAAGACAGGGAGGAACTTCTGGCCGGACTTGAGGCGGCCGGGATCGGTACGGTGGTGAATATCGGGGCCAGTATCGCGTCCACGAAGACATCGCTTGAGCTGGCGGAACGGTATCCGTTTATTTACGCGGCTGCGGGCGTCCATCCCAGCGAAACGGCGGAGCTTGACGAGGAGAAAATGAACTGGCTGGCGGAAATGTGCGCGCACCCGAAAATCGTCGCTGTCGGCGAGATCGGTCTTGATTACCATTGGGACGAACCGGAGCGGGAGGTCCAGAAGCGCTGGTTTCGGGAACAGATCCGGCTGGCGCTCCGCGTAAAGCTCCCGATCGTTGTCCACAGCCGGGACGCGGCGAAAGATACATTGGATATCATAAAGGAAGAGAAGGCAGCGGAAGCCGGAGGCGTGATCCACTGCTTTTCGTATGGCGTCGAGGTCGCCCGTGAGTACCTGGATATGGGCTTTTATCTGGGAGTGGGAGGCGTACTCACATTTAAGAACGCGAAGAAGCTTAAGGAGGTCGTGGCCTATATGCCGGCGGACAGGATCCTCCTGGAGACGGACTGTCCGTATATGGCGCCGACGCCCCACCGGGGAGAGCGGAATTCGTCGCTGTATCTGCCGCTGGTGGTGAAGGCGGTCAGCGAGATCAAAGGGATTCCGGAGGAGGAAGTAGTCGCGGTAACGGAAGCGAACGCGCGGCGGATGTACCGGCTGGCGTGAGGACGGCCGGGGAAGCCGCGCCGGACCTATCAGCATGGCGGCATTTGAACAGTGATATGGGCAGGCCGCAGAAACCATGACAGACTTTGAAGAAAGGATCTTACGACATGCCGACGCTTGGCAATCCGAAGAACACGATCGAGATCATTCAGAAATACAATTTTATGTTCCAGAAGAAGTTCGGCCAGAATTTTCTCATTGACACCCATGTCCTGGACAAGATCATCCGGGCGGCGGAGGTGACGAAGGAAGACTGCGTCCTGGAGATCGGCCCCGGCATCGGCACCATGACCCAGTATCTGGCGGAGAGCGCCGGCCATGTCGTAGCGGTGGAGATCGACACGAACCTGATACCGATTCTTAAGGAGACGCTGGCGGATTATGAAAATGTGACCGTGCTGAACGCGGATATCCTGAAGCTGGATATTATGGAACTGGCGCGGGAGTACGGCGGCGGACGGCCGTTAAAGGTGGTCGCGAACCTGCCCTACTATATCACCACGCCGATCATCATGAACCTGCTGGAAGGCAAAGCCCCCGTCGACAATATCACGGTTATGGTTCAGAAGGAAGTGGCGGACCGGATGCAGACCGGTCCCGGCAGCAAGGATTACGGCGCGCTTTCGCTGGCGGTTCAGTATTATGCGGAGCCGTATATCGCGGCGAACGTGCCGCCCAACTGCTTTATCCCCCGGCCGGCGGTGGGATCGGCGGTGATCCGGCTTAAGAAGCTGCCGCAGCCGTCCGTGGCGGTGAAGGATGCGGGACTGATGTTTAAGCTGATCCGGGCGTCCTTCAACCAGCGCAGGAAGACGCTGCTGAATGGACTCAGCAACGCGGCGGAGCTTGCATTTTCCAAAGAGGAGATCGCGGCGGCGATCGAAGCCTGCGGCCTGGAGCCCGCGGTGCGGGGGGAGACGCTGAGCCTTGAGCAGTTTGCGCGGCTGGCGGATGCGCTGGCAGGAAAAGAATGAAGATCAGGAGGAACCAGCTATGTTAGGAATCATCGGCGCCATGGCGCAGGAGGTCGCGGCACTGAAAGAAGCTATGAAGGACGTGGAAGTCCGCATGGCGGCCGGGATGGATTTTTATAAAGGAACGATCCATGGCCGGGAGGTGGTCGTTGTGCGCTCCGGGATCGGCAAGGTGAACGCGGCCGTCTGCTGCCAGATTCTGGCGGATCGTTACGGCGTGGACGCGGTCGTCAATACCGGCATCGCCGGTTCCCTGCGGGCAGAGATTGATATCGGCGATATCGTGCTTTCCTCCGATGCGCTGCAGCATGATATGGACGCCGCCGGCTTCGGTTATCCGGTAGGCGTGATCCCGCAGATGGATCTGTCTGTCTTTCCCGGCGACGCGGCGCTGATCGCAGCGGCGCAGAAGAGCTGCGCGAGGGTAAATCCGGAGATCGGCGTTCATGTGGGACGCGTGGTCAGCGGCGACCAGTTTATCTCTGATAAGACGAAGAAGAAGTGGCTGACGGAAACATTTGCCGGGTACTGCACCGAGATGGAGGGGGCGGCCATCGCCCAGACGGCCTGGCTGAACCATATTCCATTTCTGATCATCCGGGCCATCTCCGACAAAGCCGACGATTCCGCGGAGATGGACTATGCAGAGTTCGAGACGAAGGCGATAGAACACAGCGTGAAGCTGCTGCTGGATATGATAGAATCCATGTGAACCCGAACGTATGGAAAAAAATACAATAAATATGAACACAGGTACTTTGAATTTAAAGATAAAAGTGCTATATTCAAGACATTATTGTGACATAAGGAGGGGAAGCAATGAAGATCAAACGGTTACTGGCCTTCGTACTGGCCGGGACGCTGTGCCTGTCGGAGACAGCCTGGGCCCTGCCGGACAACGGGGTTGGGGGGGTTGACGAGCAGTCCTATGAATCTGTCGGAAAGCAGTTGGGGGAGCCGCCTTATTGCGAGGATCTTCTATCAGAGCCGGAGAGCGTGTCTGACGACGAAAGTGGGATAGCCGTAGAGATTATTGAGTCGGAAGCGGCCGCGTATGAGGATGGCGGCTGGGACGACGAGGGGGAATTTTATCAGGAAACAGCGATGCTTGCGGAAGAGGAGTCCAAATCCTGGAACGAGGAAATGGCTTCGGATGAGACGGATACTGCAGACGAGGACGCAAGTCCCCGTTTAGGGCTGGTGCCGGCTATCGATGATCTTTCGGATATGCAGGAGTATGAAGTCGCTTCTTCATCCAATGCGCCGGCGGCAGAGGATGAGCCGAATGCGGCAGACTACGCTGCCACGATAGGGATTAACAGTCTCGCGGGAACGAATGAGTTGAGTGCGGCATCGGATGAATATAAGATGGTTCTGAAGACTCCGGCGGAGGATAAGATGTATGCTTATATGCCGGTGACTGTGGAGATCACTAGGACGAGGAAGGCGACGGATACCGAGGCGAGCGATGATAACGGCGAAGTGACTATCGAAGTAAAAAGGGAGAATGGAAGTTTCGCAAATCCTAGGTATAATAAGAAGATTGTATGCGCTGAAGGCATTACGAGTTTCACGATTCCTGGTGAATCTTTTTATGATAACCATTCGTATTTGATTGATTTGGTTGGTCCAGATAATAAATCAAGGCTTGATAAGCCGTTAGAACTGACAGTTAAAGAGCTGAAAGATATTGAGATCACATTAAAAGGCAAGTACTTCAAGAGAACATATCTAAAGGCTGATCCCTCGTCATTCACTCTGAATGCAGGTGAGTTCGATGCCTGGAAAGATGGCGTGCAGCTTGCTTCGAAATTCAAGATCGAGAATATTAAATACGAATACGACAAGCCGGAAGCGGCGTCTGAGAGACCGGGAAAGTATGCGATAAAGAGTCTCCAAAATGACACATATGGCACAATTAAACTGAAATCTGCAGAGAATATCGATTACAACTGGTTCTATATCGAAAAGGCGGAGATAAACATATCGATTTTTAACAGCAAAATCGAGGTTACGTCCGATGGAATGCAGAAGGCAGTGTCGCTGGCGAAGTTTTTCTCTGTTGGGGCAGGCGATACGAAAGCGGTTCCGACGTCTGTTGTTGATCTCGAGAAGATAGATGCGGAGACGCTTAACAATCTTCAAGAGAATACAAAACCGGAAATCAAGGACGGCAAGATTGTATTTTGTCCGGGTAAGTCTGATAAAGAGTATCAGCTGAAGATTCCCGTTAATCTGGAGAATGACTATTATACATATTATTGTTATGTCACAAACAGCGAAACGCAAAAGAGGGAGAAGAAAATCATCGCAGGAGTGTCGCTTCTGATTACGGCATGCCCGAGGACGGTGCCTGCTCCCAGATCGGCGGACGAGATCAGGAAATATTATAATAGCCATCAGTTCAGTCTGACCAAAAGATTTACGATGAAGGTTCCGTATGATGCCAAGAACAGTATTGCGGGAGCTCCTGCTGATGAGGATGTTCGTGACGCTCTTAACGCCTTTAATCTGGTGCGTTACATCGCGGGTTTGAATGAAGTGACAATCAATCCGCAATATGCCGAGTGGTGCCAAACGGGAGCTACGCTTCTGACGGAGGTGAAGAAGCTCACTCATACACCGGCAAAGCCAAGTACAGTTACCGATGAGTTCTATAAGATTGGCAAAAAGGGAACTTCTGAGTCCAATATCGCTTCCGGATATACGAATCTGGCGGATGCTGTGATCACCGGATGGATGGAAGACGGGGATGCAGGCAATATTTCTGTGATCGGCCATCGGCGCTGGTGTTTGGATCCTAATATGCAGCAGACGGGGTTTGGTCACAGCGGCAATTACGAAATTATGTATTCCTGGGACAGCTACAATCAGCAAAAGACAGATGATTGGTACAAATATGATTATATTATGTGGCCCGCGGCGAATATGCCGATTGATTATTTCTACGGCCCATGGAATGTCAACCTAAACAGTGAGTTCTATAATGTGCCCGATTCGTCCAAGGTGAAGGTAACGCTAGTGCAGAATGGGAAGACCGGAAGTACGGTTACCTTGGATTCTTCAAACAAGGACAAATATGGAAAGTACTTCAATGTTACCAGCGCTGGCTACGGTTACGGCCAGTCAATCATCTTTGAACCAATGATGAGCATCAACGCGGGTGATTCCGTGCAAGTTACCATCAGCGGCCTTACGGATCCGTATGGCAATCCGGAAGAGATCAGCTATACGGTGAACTTCTTCCCGATGGAAGAGAGACCGCTCAAGAGTATTACGCTGAACGAGACGAGCAGGACCATGACCGTTGATTCGTCGTTCCAGCTGAAAATCAAGAGCCTGACTCCGACGAATCCTTCTAATGCGAAGGCATCGGATGTAGAATGGTCGTCTTCTAATCCGGATGTGGCTGAGGTAGAGAGTGACGGAATGGTTATTGCATTGTCGCCTGGTAATGTGGTCATAACCGCCAGTATTGGAGATATAAAGGCTACCTGCAAGATTACTGTCAAGAGGTCATCCAGTTCCGGCGGAGGTGGCGGCGGCTCCAGTTCCGGCGGCGGAGGTGGCGGAGGCGGCGGTGTCCGCCCGAGCGGATCGCAGAAGTCGGCGGGGCCGGCAGGCGCAGGCGCGTCGGCGAATCTCCCCGACTATGTAGTGCGGGGCGCCTGGACGCAGACCGGCGATGTGTGGACCTTCAGTGACGCAAATGGGGTTGCTTACGTGAACCGCTGGGCCGCGGTCTACAACCCGTACGCCAACACGGCGATAGGACAGTCCAATTATGACTGGTTCTGGTTCGATCCGTACGGTCGCATGATGACCGGATGGCATCTGGACGCGGACGGCAATTACTACTATCTGAACGAGGCGTCGGACGGCACCCGCGGCCGGATGGTGACCGGCTGGTTCTGGATCAAGGACGCGGACGGAGTGCAGAGATGCTACTATTTCGATCCGGTGGCGGATACCGGCACCCGCGGCAAGATGATGAGAAATACCGTCGTCGATGGTTATCAGATCGACGCTAACGGCCACTGGGTGGTGAACGGCGTCGTCCAGACGAAGTAATTTACAAAAAAATAGCCTTACATTTTTCCTGAACCCCTTAAGAATCGTTTCCTGTCGCCATTTGACGAACGATTCTAGGGGTTCTTAACTTCCCAAAACGAAGATCAGCCGCTATAATGAATGACGTTAACCGGACATGCTGCCCAGGGCGTCCGTAAGCGCGCAGGCGATGCAGGGGGCGGCGTGGACGGCGGAGCAGTTTATCCATTATAGAAAGGGGAGTTTTACAATGATGCTGCAAATCCTGGAATCGGGACAGGCATTGTACGTGCTGGCGGCTGTCTGTGTGCTGGGCCTGCTGGCCAGACTGACAGCGCGGACTCTCTACAGAAGACTGATCAGGGAAACTGACAACATGGCACTTACGAAGAACCGCTATCTGCGGGAGTTTAAGCAGAAGGCGGAGAATACATACCGGCTGAACCAGGGGATCGCCAATACCCAGGTATATCTGGAAAAACAGCTGGCCGCATATCATTTTCTGGGCGTCAGCCTGAATGGATGGAGCAATCTGGCCGGGCAGATGACGCTTCTGTGCTTTCTGCTGGGCGGCGTCGGATCATTCATGGCGTACTGGTACCGGTGCGATACCTATTATATCGTTCTGTACGCCACGACGGGCATCCTGACCGGGCTTCTGACCATGTTTCTGGATGTCGGTATAAATCTTCCGGAGAAGCGTTCCCAGCTGATCTGCGTGCTGCAGGATTATCTGGAGAATTCGCTTTGGGGCAGGCTGGCCAGGGAGACGGCGGCCGCGAT
>CANRGP010000033.1 GCA_947630085.1 uncultured Lachnospiraceae bacterium | reverse complement strand
TTTTTTACGGATACAGGGATCGCTCCGGTCTCATATACGCTTTCCGACGTGGAAAAAACGCTGCCGCCGCAGCCGTATACATTCGTCCGGAACGGCAGGAACGGAAGGCTCAGCCTGAACGGGACGAATGTGTATTATACCGTGTATTTTACAGATGAGGAATCGGAGCGGGTCCACAGGCTGGAGATGGTGGCGGGGGGCTGCCTGATCCGCAAGGACTACTTTACGTATACGCGGATCTATTCGGAGTATTATGCCCCTCTGGATAAGAGGGCGCATATGTACCTCCGCCGCTTTTTTAACAGGGACGGCACGGTGGCTTACGAGGAGATCAACGATGACGGGGACGTGATGTACCAGTTCCCGGACAGACTGATCGGCTCGAAGGAGGAACTGGTGGGGTATATGGTGTCGCGGCTGAACCTGACCGCGGCGGATACCGTTCTGATCGACCGGACCACCGGGATCGGCCAGGCGATCCTGATGAATGCGGGGCCGGCGCGGATCGGCGTCGTCGTCCATGCGGACCATTTCAGCGAAGGAAATACCGACGCGAACTATATCCTATGGAACAATTATTACGAATATGCGTTCGCGATGAACCGCCATATCGATTTTTATGTGACATCTACGGACGAGCAGACGCGGCTGCTGAAAGCGCAGTTTGAAACGTACTGCGGCGTATCGCCGGAGATCCGGACGATCCCGGTGGGGAGCCTGGACGAACTGAAATATCCGGCGGCCGGACGGACGCCGTATTCGGTGCTGACCGCGTCGCGGCTGGCCGGAGAAAAGCACATAGACTGGGCCGTCAGAGCCGTCGTAAAGGCCCACGAGAAGGTGCCGCAGATCACATTTGATATCTACGGGAAGGGAGGGGAGGAGGCAAAGCTCCGCAGCCTGATCCGGAAATGCGGCGCAGAGGATTATATCGTGCTTCGCGGCCAGCAGAACATGAAGGAGACGTATCAGGATTATGAGCTCTACCTGACGGCCTCCACGAGCGAGGGGTTCGGACTGACACTTCTGGAGGCCGTCGGGGGCGGGCTTCCGATCATCGGCTTCGATGTGCGCTACGGCAACCCTACCTTTATCGACGATGGGGAGAACGGCTACCTGATCCCTCTGGATGAGCATATGTCGGACGGACAGAAGATCGATGCGCTGGCGGAGAGGATCGTGCGCCTCTTTACGGAGGCGGATCTGGAACATTTTCACGGGCATTCCTATGAAAAGGCAAAAGAATTCCTGACAGAGGAGGTGGAGCAGCGATGGAAAGCCGTGACAGAGCCGTAAAGGATGTCCTTCTGCTGGACAATTACGGTGAGGAGAGCGACCTGCTCCGTCAGTCCTTCCGGCGGGCCGGTTTTGACGGGCCGGTCATCGTTATCGAAGACGACGGATTTTTCCCCGACGATGTGATACCGGCATATCAGTATTTCTGCGGAAATTTCTCCGCGGCCGGCGCGGCGCCCGGCCGGCCGAGATATTTTAACCAGATCCGGGTGCCGGATTACTGGGAGATCAGCGGAACGGGAACGGGAGGAAAGGTGCAGGATCTGAACAAAGAGAGGGGACGCATCTTCTATGCGGAACCGAAGCAGAAGCGCCTGGTCAAAGTGGTGGACTGGCTCGACGAGGGAGGCACGGTGCGCGTCAGCGACCATTACAACCGCTATGGGGCGCTGTATGCCCGGACCTTTTTCGGCAGGGATGCGAAGCGTTTCTGCAAGGCGTATTTTGATCCGGACGGAAGAGAGGTGCTGGTAGAAAATTATGTGACTCATGATATTATCCTGAACCGGGAAGGGAAGGTCTGCATCATGCGCAGCAAGACAGAGCTTGTCATAAGACTTCTCGAGGAGCTTGGGGCCGCAGAAAGCCGGATCTTTTTCAACTCTTTATCGACGCCGTTCTTCGTATCGGAGCGGATGGCGGCGGACGGGCGGAAGCGGGATGTGCTGTTCTGGCAGGAGGAGGCCCGGGACGACATCCCCGGCAATATGCAGATCATCCTGGAGGGCAGATCGAACCGGACCGGATGCATCTATGTACAAAAGAGGGCCAGCTATGAGAAGCTGACAGCGCTGGGGGCGTCTGCCCGGCTGGTGAAACCGCTGGGATTTGCCTATCCGTTTGCCCGGCGGAATACCCACGGGAACGAGGCGCTGATCTGCACGAATTCGGACAGGATCGAGAGCTGCGAATGGCTCGTCCGTGCGCTTCCGGAGCTGCATTTTCACATTGCGGCGGTGACGGAAATGTCGTCGAAGCTGACAGACCTGTCCGTCTATGAGAATGTCTCCCTGTACCCGGGCATCAGACCGGGGATGGCGGATGAGCTGTTTGACCTGTGCGACTATTATCTGGACATCAATTATGAAGCGGAGATCCTGTCGGCGGTAAGGCAGGCATTTGCCCATGATCAGCTGATCCTGGGCTTTAAAGGGACGCTGCATAACCGGAACCTTACCGCGCCCGAACACATATTTGAAAAGGCGGAGGAGCTGGCCGCGTTCCTGAAAGGCGTGATCGGGAATGACGCGGCGATTGACAGTCAGCTGGAGCTGCAGAAACGGGCGGCGATGGCGGAGAGCCCGGACGTATATGCGGATCTTTTGGAACAATAGATATCAGAATATCAGAACAATTCAGGAGGAAAAGTTATGTTGGGAACAGGAACAAACGCGGTCACGGTCGTAGCCGCGCTGGAGATGATCCTTGCGGTGTACAGTGTGGCGCTGGTGTTTAACGCGAAGAGCAGGGTGCTGAAGATCGTGCACATCGTGCTGACGGTATTCTGGGTTGTCCTGGCACTGCTGAATGTGTTTTACCGGTAAAAACACCGTATTTCCGTCGGCGCATCATGCGGATCCTCCCCCACGCAGACGATTTCCCGATCCGGCGCGGATGAAAAAAGTTGCATTTATAAAAAACATATGATATGATATCTGTGTTTTTGATAATTATAAAATCCGTGATGAGAAACACAAATGGAAGGATCTGTTTTTATGAAGAAAATGGGGATGCTGCTTTTTTCGGCGGCCATGGTCCTGGCGCTGTCTGCCTGCGCGAAGAGCCCGAAGACGGAGGGAAAGCTGGGCGATACGATGAAGACATATTTTTTCAATTATACGGTCAATGAGGCGTATGCCGTTTCCGAGTTCGAGGGATATACTCCGGAGGACGGCAATGTGCTGGTCGTGACGGAAGTGACGGTCAAGAACACATTTGAGGACAGCATTGAGATGTACGATACGGACTTCCAGATCCAGTGGGGTTCCGACGGGGAGGACGATTACCGTTATCCCATCACCATCGATATGGAGACCGGAGAGGAGAGGGAGCAGCTCAGCGACGAGCAGCTTCCGGCACTGTATACGCTGGAACCCGGAGAGTCCCGGACGGGGCTTTTGGTCTACGAGATCCCGGAGGGAAATCCGGACTGCTCGATCTCCTATATGGAATACTTCTCCGATGAAAGTACCGGAGACACGTTTTTCGTATTCTTTACCGTAGATGACAGAACCTGATAAGCGGTGCGGCAAGACGGGCGGCGGAGAGATCTGCCGCCCGTCTTTTGCGTCGGCGCGGGAAATTCGGAAAGCCGTATTTGACTTTCACAGAGGCGCATCGTATAATGGTTGAAGAACCGAAGCGGCATATGCTTCAGGCCCGCGGACAGGCCAAAACGGAACAGAACGGATTGCGAGGAGAGGAACAATGAACTACTATGAAGAAGCGCTGAAGCTGCATGAAGAGCACAGGGGCAAGATCTCTGTGGCCAGCAAGGTAAGACTGGAGACAAGGGACGACCTGAGTACCGCGTACACGCCGGGTGTGGCGGAGCCCTGCAGGGAAATTGCAAAGGACAGGAAGAATGTGTTCAAATATACGTCCAAGAGCAATCTGGTGGGCGTAGTCACGGACGGGACCGCGGTCCTGGGATTGGGAAACATCGGAGCCGAGGCGGCGATCCCCGTCATGGAGGGAAAGGCCATTCTGTTTAAGACTTTCGGCGGAGTAGACGCGTTTCCCATCTGTCTGGATACGCAGGATACGGAAGAGATCATCCGCGCGGTCAAACAGATCGCCCCGGTATTTGGCGGGATCAACCTGGAGGATATCGCTTCCCCCAAGTGCTTTGAGGTGGAGAGACGCCTGGAGGAGGAGCTGGATATTCCGGTGTTCCATGACGATCAGCACGGAACGGCCGTCGTGGTGACCGCGGCGCTGATGAACGCTCTGAAGGTCGTGGGGAAAAGGATGGAGGACATCCATGTGGTGCTGAACGGGCCGGGCGCCGCCGGGACGGCGATTATCAAGATGCTTCTTGCCGCGGGCGTGCCGCACATCATCGCCTGCGACGAGAACGGGATCCTTTACCGGGACCGGGGCGTGGGCATCGCGGATCATAAGGAAATGCTCTGCGGGATCACCAATCCGGAGGACAGAAGGGGAGGACTGGCAGAGGCCCTCATCGGAGCCGATGTGTTTATCGGCGTTTCCGTTGCGGGCGCGCTCAAGCCCGAGATGATCGCCGCAATGAACCGGGACCCGATCGTGTTTGCTATGGCCAATCCGGCTCCGGAGATCATGTACGACGAAGCGATGGCGGCCGGGGTGCGGGTCATGGGGACCGGACGTTCGGATTTCCCCAACCAGATCAACAATGTTCTCGCTTTCCCGGGGATCTTTCGCGGCGCGCTGGACGCGGGGGCCAGGAATATCAACAATGAGATGAAGCTGGCCGCCTCCCGGGCGATTGCCGAGCTGGTGGAGCCGGAGAAGCTGTCGGCGGAATATATCATTCCTTCCGCGCTGGATCCCCGCGTGGCGGCCCGCGTAGCCGAAAAAGTGGCCGAGGCCGCCGTGCGTTCGGGCGCGGTGAGAACGTGAGAAAAAGGCCGAAAGGAGAAGGTATGAGTGAGTTTCAGAAGAGCCGGGGGGCCGTCTGGGACCGTCTGCTATTATCCCGAGCAGTGGGACGAGTCCTTCTGGGCGGAAGACCTGCGGCGGATGAAGGAAGCGGGACTTGACGGGATACGGATCGCGGAATTTGCCTGGAACCGGTTCGAGCCGGAAGAGGGAGTCTTTACTTTTGCATTTTTTGACCGCTTTCTGGAGTATGTGGAAGCAGCCGACATGAAGGTGGTGTTCTGTACGCCCACAGCCACGCCGCCCGCCTGGATGACCCACAGGTATCCGGAGGTGCTGAATGCCGATATACGCGGCGATCTGTTCCGGCACGGGGCCAGGCGCCATTACAATTACAATTCCCCCGTATACCGGGAGTTCTGCTCCCGGATCGTGGAGCAGCTGGGAAAGCATTACGGGCAGCATCCCCGGGTCGTCGGCTGGCAGATCGATAATGAACTCAACTGCGAGACGGGGGATTTTTATTCGGAGAGCGATCATGCGGCTTTCCGGGAATTTCTGAAAGAAAAATACGGGACATTGGACAGGCTCAACTTTGCCTGGGGAACGGATTTCTGGAACCAGACCTATTCCGACTGGGATCAGGTATACGGCCCCAGGCCGACCGTCAACGGCACGTCCAATCCCCACCAGAAGCTGGATTATATCCGGTTCATTTCCGCAAGCGCCCTGTCCTTCTGCCGGATGCAGAGCGAGATCCTGCGAAAGTACAAAAAACCGGGCGATTATATCACTACCAACGGGATCTTCGGCCATATGGACAACGCGAAGATGGTAGAAGAAAGCCTCGATACCTATATGTATGACTCCTATCCGGGGTTTGCTTTTGCGCTGGACGCGGATCCGGTGAACGCGGAGGACCTGAACGACCGCAAATGGTCCCGCAACCTGACGGAGACCCGCTCCGTCTGTCCGCATTTCGGGATCATGGAACAGCAGTCGGGGTCCATCGGCTGGAACGACCGCATGGAGGCTCCGGCGCCCAAGCCCGGCCAGATGATGCTGTGGGCCATGCAGAGCATTGCCCACGGAGCGGATTATGTCAGCTTTTTCCGGTGGCGCACATCCCGGATCGGGACGGAGATCTACTGGCACGGCATACTGGATTATGACAGCCGGGACAACCGCAGGCTTGAGGAGCTGCGGCAGATCGCACGGCGGACAGAACGGATCCGGGACATTGCGGGCGCGGAATATCAGGCGTCCTTCGCTCTGCTCAAATCCTGTGACAACCAGTGGGACGCGGAGCGTGATGTGGATTCCTGGCACAGCCGGATCCAAAGCTTCAGCGAGAACGAGATCTTCTGCGGGGCCCAGCTTTCCCACACACCGATGGATGTGGTGTGGATCGGATCCGGAAGACGGGAGCCGCCGGATCCGGAGCGGTATCCGCTGCTGATCCTTCCTCATGCGGCCATTGTCGCCGAGTCCGACAAAAGCCTTCTGGAAGAATATGTGAAAAGAGGCGGGATCCTCTGTATGGGCTGCCGGACCGGATATAAGAATGAATACGGGCACTGCGTCACGCAGCCCATGCCGGGGCTTCTGCGCGGACTGGCCGGAGGGACCGTGGAGGATTTCACTTCGGTCCGTCCGGAGGAGAACGTAAGCGTTGCCTGGCGGGGAAAACGTTTCCGGATGCCGGTTTTCAATGATATGCTCGAGGCGGAGGACGCCGATGTTCTGGCTGTTTTTGAGGGAAGCTATTATGACGGGAAGCCCGCGATCCTGGAGCACTCCTTCGGAAAGGGGAAGGTCCTGTGGATCGGCGGCGTGTTCACCCGCGAGCTGACCCGCGCTGTCCTGGAATATGCGGGAGTCATTCATCCGTTTGCCGACTGGATCGACGTGCCGGAGGACTGCGAGATCGCGGTGCGCAAAAAAGGGGAAAGACGGTATCTTTTTGTCCTGAACTATATGCCGTACCCGAGGAGGATCACACTGCACATTCCCGCCTTCGATCCGGAGGGAAATACCGTATCCGGCGAGCAGCTTCTTTCGCCCTATGAGGCAAAAATATATATCCTTTGACAAAATACGCGGCGCCGCGGATACAGAGATCCCTGCCGGCGCCCGCGCTTTCTTTTCATTCAGGAGGAAGATCATGATCGTACCCAGATATTATGAAGATTTGGAGGTTCTCCATGAGAATACCATGCCAAACCGGGCATATTATATTCCCGCGTCATTTGCGGACCCGGAGCTGGCGATAGAAAGGGACCGCTCCGACCGCTTCCAGAGCCTGGACGGGATCTGGAAATTCCGGTATTTTTCAAGCATTTACGATCTGAAAGAGGAATTCTACAGGGAGGGGTACGAGACTTCCGGGTACGACGAGATCCCGGTTCCCTCCTGCTGGCAGAACCACGGATATGACCGGCATCAGTATACCAATCTGGATTATCCGTTTCCGGTGGATCCTCCTTATGTTCCCCAGGAGAACCCGTGCGGAGCATATGTGAGACACTTCCGCTACGAGGAGGTTCCCGCCGCTCCCCGGGCATTTCTGAATTTTGAAGGGGTGGATTCCTGCTTTTATGTGTGGCTCAACGGCCGGTATGTGGGATACAGCCAGGTCTCCCATTCCACGAGTGAATTTGATGTGACGGATCATCTCCGCAGGGGCGACAATACCCTGGCGGTCCTGGTCCTCAAGTGGTGTGACGGAAGCTATATGGAGGATCAGGACAAATTCCGCATGAGCGGGATCTTCCGGGACGTGTATCTGCTGAAACGCCCCCGCGAGGGGATCTTTGACTATTTCGTGACCACTCCTCTGGAGAGCGGAAGGGCGGAGGTGCGCGTGCGGATGAATTTCATCTGCCGGCCGACCGCGGTGAGGGCGGCTCTGTATGATGCCTCCAACCGCCTGGTGGCGGAGGCGGACACGATCCCGGAACAAGAGGGCGGGACAGCCGGCGGCGCGCTGGCTTTTTCCGGCATCCGGAATGAAACTCCCCCATGGACCGGCGAAGTACGGCTCGAGGTGAAAGATCCGGTCTTGTGGAACCCGGAACGGACATATCTCTACCGCCTGGTCCTCAGCACCGCGGATGAAGTGATAACGGAGACGGTGGGCATCCGGCAGATCTCCATAGAGGGAAACGTAGTCCGCCTCAACGGGAGCCCGATCCTTTTTCACGGGACGAACCGGCATGATTCGGACCCGGTGACGGGCTTTGCCATATCCGTCGCACAGATCATGACCGATCTGAAGCTTATGAAGGAGCACAACATCAACGCCATCCGGACCAGCCATTATCCGAACTGTCCTCAGTTTTACCATCTCTGCGACCGTTTTGGGTTCCTGGTGGCTGACGAGGCCGATAACGAGAGTCACGGTACGTGCCGTGTGTACCGGGCCGACGAGAACTGGGAGACCGGGAAGAAAAAATGGAACCACATGATCGCCGATAATCCGGCGTTTATTCCGGCGACGGTGGACAGGACCCAGCGGTGCGTCCACAGGGACAAGAACCGCCCCTGCGTAGTCATTTGGTCCATGGGAAACGAATGTGCTTTTGGCTGCACCTTTGAGAAGGCCCTGCGCTGGACGAAGGAGTTCGACCCTACGCGGCTGACGCATTATGAGAGCGCCCGATATGTGGACGATGACAGAAAATACGATTATTCGAATATCGACCTTTACAGCCGGATGTATGCTTCCGTGGAAGAGATGCAGGAGTATTTTGCGGGAAATCCGGATAAACCCTTTATCCAGTGCGAGTTCTGCCACGCTATGGGAAACGGGCCGGGGGACCTGGAGGACTATTTCCAGGCATTTCAGCGGTATGACGGGGCCTGCGGCGGATTTGTGTGGGAATGGTGCGACCATGCGGTCTATAAGGGCCGGTGGACGGATGAGCGCTTTGCGGACAGGACGGGAGCGGCTTCGTATCTGCACAGCCGCGCCGTATATGCGTATGGCGGAGACCATAATGAATTCCCCCATGAGGGAAATTTCTGCATGGACGGACTGGTCTATCCGGACAGGAGACCGCATACCGGGCTTCTGGAGTTCAGGAACGTATACCGTCCGGCGCGGGTGGTATCTTTTGACCCGGAAACGAAAGCGGTCGTCCTGCAGAACCAGATGGACTTTCTGAACCTGAAGGATCATGTGACCATACATTATGTGCTGGACTGCGACGGCGCGGAGGCGGCGAGCGGACAGGTCAGCCCGGTCCCGGACATCCCCGCCCGCGGCAGGGGCGCGTTCAGCCTGGATCTGGATCTCCCGGAGAAGGGAAAATGCCATCTCCGGCTGATTTACCGGAAGAAGGGGCGGGGGGACCTTGTGGAGGAAGGAACGGAGCTGGGCTTTGATGAGATCCCGGTTCCGACTGCGGACAGTCGGAACCAGACCGCTAAGAAGATGCTTCGGATGCCGGAGACCGCGGAGGAAGCTTCCGGGATCATCCGTGTGCGGGAGGATGACCGTTTCCTGTATGCGGCGGGGGAGGGATTTTCCTATACCTGCAGCAAGCTTACCGGCATGATAGAAACCATGGAGTATGAAGGGAAGGACCTTCTCATGAGGCCCATGGAGCTCAATATCTGGCGCGCGCCCACAGACAATGACCGGGTCGTCCGCAAGGAGTGGGAGAGGGCCGGATACGACCGGGCCGTGGTCCGGGCATATGAGACGAACTGGATGCAGGAGAGCGGTTGCCTTGTTATACGGGCCGTCCAGTCTGTGACCGCCGTTTCCCTGCAGCGCATGATGGACGTAAAGACCCGCTGGACCATACATCCTGACGGAAGGCTGGATGTGGACCTTTGCGCGGAACGCAATACGGAGTTTCCCATGCTTCCCCGCTTCGGCCTCCGCCTTTTCCTGCCGGGGGAGATGGACCGGGCGGTTTATTACGGGCTTGGCCCGATGGAGAGCTATGTGGACAAACGCCGGGCAAGCTGGCACAGCCGCTTTGCGGCGCGGGTCGAGGAGCTGCATGAGGATTATGTCCGGCCCCAGGAAAACGGAAGCCATTATGACTGTGACTACGTGCAGATAGCGGGAGCGGAGAGGGTGCTCGGTGTGACGGGGCCGAAGCCGTTTTCCTTTAACGCGTCCGTCTATACGCAGGAAGAGCTGGCGGGAAAAGCTCACAATTATGAGCTTGAGCCGTCACCGTTTACCGTGCTCTGCATCGATTCCGGGCAGAGCGGGATCGGTTCCAACAGCTGCGGGCCGGAGCTGATCGGCCGTTACCGCCTGGATGCCGAAAGACTGTCCCTGTCGGTCAGCCTGCTTGCGGGAAAAATGACCGCCGGGGAGACGGGGCCGGAGACTGCGGCGGATGCAGTCTGAAGATACCGGATGCGGTACGGATCCTCGCTGCCGTGATGCGGATCGAGAGGACGAGAGGGCAGAAAAAAGGGAATCCCGGGGTTTGCGGGATTCCCTTTTAAAAGATAAGAGCGCGTGACGGGAATCGAACCCGCCTCTTCAGCTTGGGAAGCTGACATTCTACCAATGAACTACACACGCATCTGTCCGATGCGGCATCCGCGATGCCGCTCCGATTTTGTCACACCGGAAGTATCTGCGGGATGCCGCCCGATCCGGGCGCTTCCGATGCTTACTTCGTTATTATATCACACTTTTGAAATATTGCAAGTGTTTGTTTTTTAAATCTCAGCTTTCTTACCTGCCGGCGCGATCGATCTGCCGGTGCCTTGATCTTCCCGCCGGTGCCGCCGGACCCCGCGGACAGACTTCTTATTATTCCGAAAAATCTATGGAAAAAGCGGACAATTCATGTTATAATCATGACAAAAGTTTTTTGCCTGACAATGTGTCCGGGCACAAATTTACGGGATGAGGCCGGAGACAGAGAGCGGGCCGGGTGGTGAAAACGTGGCACACAATTATTTATCCTATACGCTTCAGATACATGATTATCTGATGGAATTGAAACGTCTGCTGCAGCCGTATGACACCTCGCAGGAGGTTTCGGAATGGCTTGACGACATCGCGCGGATGAATGAAAAGCTGGAAAATATGCGTTTCCAGGTAGCGGTTGTGGGCGAATTTAAGCGGGGAAAGACGAGCTTTATTAACGCGCTTCTCCGAAAAGCGATCCTTCCCGCCGATGTGGTCCCCGCGACGGCGACAATCAACCGGATCACCTATGGAAATGTGCCGTCTTCTTACATTTACTGGAAGGACGGCCGGCCCGCGGAAAAGATCGAGATTGACCAGCTGGCCGACTATATCACAAAACTGACGGATCAGTCGGCAATGAAGGCCAGCAGTATAAAAGAAGCCGTGGTACAGTATCCCTGCAGATTCTGCGAAAACAATGTGGACCTGATCGATACTCCGGGAATGAATGACGACGATGACATGAACCGCGTTACGATCCGCCAGCTGTCCGATATCGATCTGGCCATTGTCACGCTGGATCCCAATTTCCCTGTCAGCAATACGGAATCCCGGTTCATTGCGCAGCTGGTGGAGAGCGACCAGATCTGTCAGATCGTTTTTGTTGTCTCCAAAATGGATACGGTCTTTAAGGGGCAGAGAGAAAGGCTCCTGAAGACGATAGAAGACCGTCTTCGGAACAGTGTGGGGGAGATCCTGCGCGCTTCCCATGAAGAAGGAAGCGCGGTCATGCTCAAATACCGCAGTCTGCTCTCCTCGCCCGTTCTCTTCCCCATATCCTCGACCCAGGCGCTGTATGCGTATGAGATGGGAGACCAGCAGGCATTTGAGGAAAGCGGCTTTCAGCGTCTTACCAATGAGCTGCTCCCCCTTATCATCCGAACACAGCACAGCGCTGCGATCCTGACGCCGCTCCGCACGATCCTGCGGATCCTGCATGACTTTAAGGAGCAGATGGAGGAATGGAGAAAGATGACGGCGCTGGAGGCAAAACGGACGGCCTTAAAAAAGCGCTTCGGAGAGGCGGCATATGAATCCCGGCTTGACCGGGACCGGATATGGAAGGATTGCGCGGACCGGCTGGCCAGGTGCAGGAGAGAGAGAAGCCAGGCCGTATACAATACTTTGCTCAGAGCCTCCTCAAGGTTTTCTGTCAGAGAAGCCATTATTGCGGAGATGAAGACGGTTTTCCCGCAAATACGGGACGAACTGAGACAGGAAGAATACGATTCCTACGCATGGATCTGGGACGAATACTTCCGGCCCGTGGGCGGAACGCTGAAGCGTGTTCTGACACAGATAGCGGATGAGGCCGGATACGGCATAACCGGGGAGATCGAAGGAGAGCTTTCTCTTCTGGAAAGACAGAATCCCCTGCCGCCGCATCTTTGTGTGCCGGAGTCCTTTTTCTGGGAGGCTTCGCCTGTACCTCCGGAAAATATGCCGGGCGGACAGAGGCCGTATCTGGTCGACAATGCGGTGCGCGAATCATTCGATACGTATTATAAGAGAAGAGAAAAACGGCTTTCGGAATTTCTTGACAATACGATCGCGGAGCATGAAAAGGCCGTCGGGAATCTTGTACGGAAATTCTTTCAGTGTGCGACGCCCCGGTTTCAGCAGGAATATCAGAAGGTGGAGGAAGAGGAGCGGATGATCCTGATTGCCCGGATGGACCGCCTGGAGACCGGCTGTTATACGACGGAAAAAGAGTATACGACGCATATCAATACAGATTAAAAACGGAGGAGGACAAAATCATGTTTTGTAAGAACTGCGGACAGAGACTTTCGGATGAAGCCAGATTCTGCAGCAACTGCGGAGAGCCGGTGAGTGATGTCGTGAAAATGAGGTTTTGCGTCGTCTGCGGGACGCAGATGGAAGCGGCGGCGCGTTTTTGTCCTGTCTGCGGAATGAGAGCAGACCCGGAAGAGACGGATACATCGGTCCGGCAGCCGGTTTTCGGGGAGCCGACCCGGCAGCCAGCCTTCGGAGAGCCGACCCGGCAGACGGCCTTCGGGGAGCCTGCCCGGCAGCCTGTCCCTGAAGAACCGGTCCGACAGGCGGCCTTTGCGGAGCCTGTCCGGCAGCCTGTCGCCGAAGAACCGGTCCGACAGACGCAAACGCCTCTTATGCCGGCAAAGATGTTCAGTCTGTATGAGGGCGAGCCGACGATCGGGATAGCGAAGTGCACGGGGACGCTTACGGTTTACGGGGACCGGCTGGAGTTCAAAAAACAGCTTGGCAACGCCGTGGGCGGCGCATTCGGACTTGTGGGGATGGCGGTTTCCCGCAGCCGGATCAAGGAGGATCCTCTTCTCATTTTTCCGCTTAGCCAGGTCCTTCAGCTGCGGACCGGAAAATACGGAGGCGTTTATAATACCCTTGTCCTTGTAATGAGAGACGGGACGACAGTTTCGCTGTGTCCCGCTGTTCCGGGGAGCTCTTTCCCGCAGGAAATTGTGAACCGTCTGCATCCGTATATGCAGTAAAGGAGTGCGGAAAATGGGTGGATTTCGGGTAAATGGATGCGGTGTGACGGATCATTTTAAAAAGATAAAGAGCCTTGGTTTCCATATGTGTCCCAACTGCGGGAATATGGTGGAATTTTTCCTGGAGGAGGCCAGGCAGAAAAACGATGTTTTCTTTATTCCTACGCTTACGCTTAAGTCAAGATGTGCCGTAATGTGCTCCAAATGCGGGCAGGGGCAGTTCTGCTCCGATCAGTGGGCTTTCCGCCTGATGCAGACGAACGGACCGATTACCGGAATATTCGAGAGCAATGTGCAGGAAGCCGGGAAGCCGGAACCGCTGCCGGAACCCGAGCCGAAACAGCAGGCGCCGATCGTAAAGCTGCCGCTGCCGGAACCCGAGCCGCAGGCGTCGTCCGCCGGGCCGTCGGTGCCGAATACAGAGCCGCAGACACCATTCGCAAAGCCGCCGGTGCCGAAGATGGAGACTCCTTTCGGGAAACGTGCGGCCCCATCGTTTTTTAAGTGTCCGAAGTGCGGCGTGACGCAGCTGAGGCAGAATGATTTCTGCAGCTTCTGCGGGAGCCCCGCTCCGGAGCAGGAGGAGAAAGAAGCGCTGCGGACGGAAAACAGAAATGAAGAAGCCGGCCCTCAGGCCCCTGCGTTTTGTCCAAACTGTGGGGGAACGGTCGACAAAGATATGAAGTTCTGCATATTGTGCGGACAAAAGCTGCAGTAAACGAAGTTTCACAGAGAGCCTGAAGAAAACGGGATATGATTGAGAAGGGGCGCACGGAAATGATCGCAGGAGGTGTGAGAGTATGAAGGAAAACGCGACGGAAAATATGGAGATGGGGTATATCGGCTATCAGGAAATGATCGCGGATATCACCTCGGCGCTTGAGAGCGCCGGCGAGGTGATGACCCAGCTGGAGCTTCCCAGGCAGGCCGAACAGGCCGGCGAGGCGGCTGTCCGCCTCAAATCCCATGTGTTTTCCGTAGGGATCATGGGGGAATTCAAGCGTGGCAAGAGCACGGTAATCAACGCGCTTCTCGGAGAAGAGATCGCCCCTGCGGATGTGGTTCCCGCATCGGCGACTTTGAACCGCATTACCTATGGTCTGGAACCCAGAGCGACTATCGTGTATAAGGACGGGCATCGCGAGGAGGTCCCGGTTGACCGCATTGCCGAATATGTTACGAAAATCACCGAAGGAGCCGCCGCTACGGCGGAGCTGGTAGATCAGGCGGTCGTGGAATATCCCTGTCAATTCTGCCAGAACAACGTGGAGATCATCGATACTCCGGGACTGAACGATGACGAGCGGATGGATGCGATCTCCGAGGAGGTCATACCCAGGCTGGACGCCGTGGTCCTTGTCCTTTCCGCCTCCTCGCCGTTCAGCAAAAGCGAGGCGGAGTTTGTGCGGAACAAGCTGATGACCAGCGATGTGACCCGGCTGATCGTTGTGGTGAACCGGATCGATACGATTTTCAGCGAGAGAGACCGTACCCGTCTGCTGGAAAGCATTCGGGAAAAGATCGTGCGCGAGATCCTGGACCGGATGGCGGCGATCCATGGGGAGGATTCCCGGATATATCATGATACGAAGAGCAAGCTTTCCGATATCCGGCTTTATCCGCTCTCCGCCATCCAGGCTCTGATCGGACGGCTGGAAAATCAGCCGGAAATGGTGGAAAAAAGCGGCATCCTGGCCTTTGAGGAGAGGCTGCGCAGGCTCCTGACCCAGGAAAGGGGCGTTCTGGAGATCGTCCGGGTATCCGGGATCATTACGTCGCTGATTGCAGAGGGAGAAAACGCCATAAAGCTTCGGATGAGCGCTCTTGAAATGAGCTCCGAGGAGTTTTTGAAGAACCAGAAGGAGGCGGAGGAAAAGATCAGGGATTTCCGAAACGGAAAAAAGGCCGAGATGGATCGTATCCGCCGTAAGGGAACGGAGATCCGAAAGCGGATGGAAGGCATCGTGGAGGAAAAATATGCTGATCTGGAGAGACGCCTGAACGAATATTTCTCCACCTATCCGGTAGATGTGAACGCCATCGAAAGCGAAACCGGCCAGAAGCACTTTCAGAATACGGCGCGGGCCGATCTGGAAAAACAGGTGAAGCAGGCGCTGAGCGAGTACACGGAGCAGATCAACGTGTTTCTTCGGGAATCCATCGGGGACGAATGTGTCCTGATCCAGGAGTATGTGGGAAGCCTGGCGAATCAGATCACTATTTTGAGTGAAAAGATGCAGAACAGCTCCGTTCTGGGAACCGCCGGAGTCGTGGGGGTGGATGCCATGTCCAATCTGCTGGGAGTCTTCCTCGGGAGCAATGTGTTCTCGGCCACGGGGCTGGGAATGTTCGGTCTGGGCGGCATGATAGAGGGATATCGGGCGGCCGGCGCCAAGGGTGCGGTGACAGGTCTGGTAGGAGGCGCGGCAGCAGGGACAATGGCGGGCTTTGCCCTTGTCGGCGCCCTGGGAAGCGTGGCCTTTCTCCCGTTTGCCCTGATTACCGGGCTTGCCGGGACACTGGGAGGAAAATTCCTCACATCCACGATCTGGCGGAGGGATATTCAGGAGAAGAAGGCGGAGGAGATACGCTCCGACTTAAAGGAGGCAGCCGTACAGTCGATCCGCAATCTGCGGGAACAGAAGCTGCTTGAGAACTGGGCGCAGGAGCAGGTAAAGACCCAGATCGACGGCCTGATGGAACAGGTGGAGCAGGAGTCGGAGACGATGATTGCCGGTATGGAGGATACATTGCGGGCCATTGCAGCGGATATCGCGAAGGCCAGTCAGGATAAGGAGCAGCGGATGGAGGATTACCGGAAGCTGGAGCAGAAACTGAAGGGCATCGGCGATCGCATGGTTCCGATCCTGAAACGCGCGGAGATGGCGGGAAGCCAGACGCAGCAGGCGGGAGGCGTATAAAGCATGGATACATATCAGAACATATCAGCGGGAAATCCGGTTCTTGACGGGATCAAAGTGAATTTCGGAGAATATGTTGCCAGAATGCGCAGCCGGGACGACGCGCACCGGATCAACGGCATCCCGGATTATGCGTTTGCCATGGATCTGAAGCTCAGGGAGGAGATCCGGAAGATCCCGTTTTTCTACTCTCTGAGCAAGAAAGTTGCCGTACACGCGGAGGCGCGGTACAGACAGATCCTCACGGCAAGCTCCGTGCTGGCGGGGCCGAACCAATTTGGGGACCTCTACGAGATGACGCAGGACTGCGCCAAGCGTCTGGGGATCGGATCGCCTAATCTTTATGTGCTCCATGATCAGTCCGTTAACGCCTTTACCTATGCCTCGGATACCGTTACTCCGACCATCGTTGTTCACAGCGGTATGGTAGAGCGTATGACGCCGGGAGAACTGAAGTGTGTGATCGGGCATGAATGCGGCCATGTTCACAATGAGCACCAGGTATATATGAGCATCTATAACCTGATCAGCGGAGCCCTTTCGGGGGCAGGTTCTCTCATGCAGCTCCTGTCCACCTCCAGCGTATTTCTGTTCCTGCAGTGGAGCCGGGCGGCGGAGGTGACTTGCGACAGGGCAGCCATGATCTGTTCGGATAATATCGAGGATGCCGTGAATGTCAATAAGAAGCTGGCATATGGTTCGTTTATAAATCGCGAAGAAGAGGTTGACATCGAAGATCTGAGGCGGCAGCTGGATGAACTTTCCACGACCGCGTCGGTGTTTACTGAAATAGGCTCGACTCACCCGGCCAGCATCCGGCGCGTTCTTGCCAGTGAAGCGTTTGCGCACTGCGAGCTTCTTTACCGTTGGCGGCCGGAGCTGAAGAAGCCGGGAATGGTGCTGCATACCAAAGAGGAGACGGACGCGGAGTGTGAAAAATATACGGCTGTTTTTAAACAGTCGGAAAAGAGGTGAGAACCATGACGCTTCAGGATCGGATCACGGTGTCGGCAGAGGAAATGATACAGGAGATGGAGAGGAAGCTGGAACGGCTGCGCCGTTTCTGCTATGACGGAAGATACCGCGCCCTGCTGGGAAATACGCTGATGGATCATATGGAAGACTGGGAGGACAAGATCCGGAGCCGGCGGAAGGATCCCTTTACGATCGTGGTGGTAGGAGAGTTTAAAAGGGGAAAATCCAGCTTTATCAACGCCCTTTTGCAGGAGGAGATCGTGATCACGGATGTGGTCCCGGAGACGGTCACCATGAACCGGCTCAGCTATGGAATGCATAAAAATGAGGCTGTTCTCTCGGGAGGAAGACGCCTGACCCTCACGGACGAGGAGCTTTGCCGTCCGGCTCTGGAAAAACTGATGGACGAGGTGGGAGAGCCGATCCGCCAGCTGGAGATCCAGCGCCCCAATGAAATGCTCAGGGATATCCGGATCATTGACACCCCGGGACTGAACGACGTTGCAGACGATCATCTCGAGACGATAGTTGCCGATGCGATGGCGCAGGCGGATGCGGTCATTTATGTATACTCGGTCAATGCGCCTCTTTCCCGGAGCGAGCAGCTGTATATCCGGTACGCCATTCTGCCGCAGAAGTACACGAAGCTGTTTCTGGTGGGCAACTACAGCGATACGCTGGCTACGACGGAAGCATGGGAGCGCATCCGCCAGCTGATGGATAAACGCATCTCGCTTCTGCTTCCGGGAGAGCGCAGCTATCTGATCAGCGCCCTGGACGAAATCTGCCGGGTACAGGGAAGCGCCCGCCCCTGCGGGGAACTCAGTGAGATCCTGGAAAAAGAATTTTCCTGCCTCCGTGAGGCGATCGCCGAGCTGATCCGGGAGAAGAAAACCGTGATTGTGGCAGACCGGATGCAGCGCATGATGCGCTCCATGTCGGAAGAACTCCAGAATGATCTCTGCAATCTGGAAAAGGGCCTGGAGATGAGTCAAAACCAGATCGAGGAGCAGCGGGAGAGCCTGAGGGAGGGAGAAAAGCTGCAGAGCCAGAATCTGGAACGTGCCTGCGCGAGGATCCGCGCCAGCGTCGAGGAGATGAAGAAAAATGCCACAGCCTGGACGGAGGCGCTGATCCGCCGGATGGAACAGGAAAATCTGCAGCCGTATACGGTGCAGGACATCAGTCAGTATTATACATATTATTGTGTCGAACTGCTTCAGACGGCCGTTCAGAACTGTCTGGAGCTGCACAGGGAGGAGCTTCTTGAGCAGCTGAGCGACATCTCGGATGATCTGGGGAAGGGACTGGCCGGGGCTTATGCCGCGGGGGACCGGATAAGATTCTGCTTTCGTCTGAATAATAAGACATGGACCCGCGGAGACAGCATCACCATGGCGGTCACGTCGCTCAGCGGAAACGCGGTTATAAACGCTCTTGCGGATTTTGTGGGAAGCATGACGCGCAAGAGTGAGATCGAAGCGGATAAGGGCGCCCTGCTGGCGAATATCCGCTCCAAGTATCCGGATCTGATCCGGGAAGCCGGACAGAATATCGAAAATCAGTACGCCGGCCTGTACCGTTCGGCGGCGGCCCTCCTGGAGGAATATTATCAGGGGCAGATCCGGCGCGCGAGGGAGACGGTGGCCCAGTATGAAGAAGCGTCTGTGAAGCAGGGGGAAGACAGGGAGCAGATGCTGCAGGCGGTCTCGGAGCTCCGAAAGGAGATCGAAGCTCTCCAAAAGGACAGCATATTTGCATAACCATGTATGACAAACAAGATATGGAGGAACTGTGTTTTTATGGCAAAACCACAATACAATGCGGACAGCATCACCGTCCTGGAGGGGCTGGAGGCTGTCCGCAAAAGGCCGGGAATGTATATCGGAGGAGTGGGGAGCAAGGGGCTCAATCATCTGATCTATGAGGTTCTGGACAATGCGGTGGATGAACATCTTGCAGGGTACTGCAGCCGGATCACGGTGACGCTGGAAGCGGACGGATCCTGCACCGTCCGGGACGACGGCCGGGGGATCCCTGTTCAGATGCACAAAAAGGGAGTTTCGGCGGTCAGGGTGGTCCTGACCACTCTGCACGCGGGAGGAAAATTTGACAATGAAGCATACAAGACGAGCGGCGGCCTGCACGGCGTCGGCTCGTCCGTGGTCAACGCGCTTTCGGAGCGGATGGATGTAAAGGTATATCAGGGGGGCCAGATCCATCATGACGCGTATACGCGGGGAAAACCGACGGTAAAGCTGGAAAACGGACTGCTCCCGGTCCTGGGCAGGACGAAGGAGACGGGGACGGAGATCAATTTCCTTCCCGACGGGGAGATCTTTGAGAAAACACGTTTTAAGGCGGACTGGCTCAAGAGCCGGATCCACGAGACGGCTTACCTGAACCCCGGACTGACGATCACCTACGAGAATAAACGTGCGGGCGAGGAGGAGACGGTGGTGTACTCCGAGCCGGAGGGGATCACGGCTTATGTGAAGGAACTGAACGCGGGCAAGACCCCTGTCCATGACCCGGTGTATTTTAAGGGGGAGATGGACCGGATCGAGGTGGAAGTGGCGTTTCAGTTTGTGGACACCTTTGAGGAGAACATTCTGGGCTTCTGCAACAATATTTTTACCCAGGAGGGCGGCACCCATCTGGTGGGCTTTAAGACCAGATTTACAATGCTGATCAACAGTTATGCAAGAGAGCTGGGGATCCTGAAGGAAAAGGATGCCAATTTTACAGGCGCGGACACCCGCAGCGGTATGACCGCGGTGGTGGCGATCAAACATCCGGATCCCATGTTTGAGGGGCAGACGAAGACAAAGATGGCCAGCGCCGACGCGACGAAAGCAGTGTTTACGATCAGCGGAGACGAGCTTTCCCTGTATTTTGACAGGAACCTTGAGACGCTTAAAGGGATCATCGGCTGTGCGGAAAAGTCGGCCAGGATCCGGCGCGCGGAAGAAAAGGCGAAGACAAATCTCCTGACCAAATCCAAATTTTCTTTTGACAGCAATGGGAAGCTTGCCAACTGCGAGAGCCGCGACGCGGAAAAGTGCGAGATCTTTATCGTGGAGGGAGATTCCGCAGGCGGCTCCGCCAAGACGGCCCGCAACCGGATGTATCAGGCGATCCTGCCGATCCGCGGCAAGATCCTGAATGTGGAGAAGGCATCGATGGACAAGGTGCTCGCCAACGCGGAGATCAAGACAATGATCAACGCGTTCGGCTGCGGCTTTTCCGAAGGGTACGGAAACGATTTTGATATCAGCAAGCTGCGCTATCACAAGATCATTCTGATGACCGATGCGGATGTGGACGGAAGCCATATTGATACGCTGCTTCTGACATTTTTATATCGGTTCATGCCAGAGCTTATCTATAACGGCCATGTATATATCGCCATGCCGCCGCTTTTTAAGGTGATTCCCAAGAAGGGCCAGGAACAGTATCTGTATGACGAGCATGAACTGGAAAAATACCGGAAGACCCATACGGGAGAATTTACCCTGCAGCGCTATAAGGGCCTGGGGGAGATGGACGCGGAGCAGCTGTGGGAAACCACTTTGGATCCGGAGAACCGGGTGCTGAAACGGGTGGAGATCGAGGACGCCAGGCTGGCCTCGGAGATCACGGAGCTTCTGATGGGCAGCGATGTGCCGCCCAGACGGCAGTTCATCTACGATCATGCCAACGAGGCGGAGATTGACGCATAAGCGCCGCAGAGGCGGGGATATATGGAACAGCCGGTACGGAAGGAAGAGAAGAAGGGCCGGCGGGAGAGGAACGGATAAAGAATGGCAGAGAAGATATTAACCACGGAATATTCAGAGGAGATGCAGCGCAGCTTTGTGGATTATTCCATGAGCGTCATCACGGCCCGCGCCATCCCCGACGCAAGGGACGGGCTGAAGCCGGTGCAGAGGCGCGTCCTTTACGATATGAGCGAGCTGCATCTGGGGCATGACAAGCCGCACCGGAAATCGGCGCGTATCGTGGGCGATACCATGGGTAAATACCATCCCCACGGGGACAGCTCCATCTACGACACATTGGTGGTCATGTCCCAGACATTTAAGAAGGGAATGGCCCTGGTGGACGGCCACGGGAATTTCGGCTCCATCGAGGGAGATGGAGCGGCCGCCATGCGGTATACGGAGGCGAGGCTGGAAAAATTCACCGAAGAGGTCTATTTAAAAGATCTGGATAAGACCGTGGATTTCGTCTCCAATTATGACGAGACGGAGAAGGAACCGGAGGTTCTTCCGGTCCGGGTGCCGAACCTTCTGATCAACGGCGCCGAGGGCATCGCGGTCGGTATGAGCACCAGCATTCCTCCCCACAATCTGGGCGAGGTCATAGACGCGGTCCGCGCGTATATCCGGAACCCGGAGATCACGACGGAAGAGCTGATGACGTATCTCCCGGGACCGGATTTCCCTACGGGCGGCATTATCTCCAACAAGAAGGAGCTTCCGGAGATCTATGAGACGGGCGTCGGAAAGATCCGTCTGCGCGGCCGGGTGGAGGTGGAGCTGGGAAGGCGCAGGAGCGACAAGGATAAGCTGATCATCCGCCAGATCCCATACACCATGATCGGCGCGGGGATCAATAAATTTCTTACGGACGTGGCGGACCTGGTGGAGTCCAAAAAGCTGCCGGACGTGACGGATATCTCCAACCAGTCCAACAAAGAGGGGATCCGCATCGTACTGGAACTGAAGAAGGACGCGGACGTAGAGAAGATCAAAAATATCCTGTACAAGAAAACCAAGCTGGAGGATACCTTCGGCGTAAATATGCTGGCCATTGTGGACGGCAGGCCGGAGACGCTGAACCTGAGAGGGATACTCAGAAATTATCTGGATTTTCAGTACCGGAACAATACGAGAAAGTATCAGGTACTGCTGGAAAAGGAGCTGGAGCGCAAGGAGATACAGGAGGGACTGATCCGGGCCTGCGATATCATCGATCTGATCATTGCCGTCCTGAGAGGCTCCAAAAACATCAAGGATGCCAAAGCCTGCCTGACTTCCGGAAACACATCCAATATCCGCTTTCGTGACAGGAAGCTGGAGGAGGAGGCCGGGAAGCTGGATTTCACCGAGCGCCAGGCGTCGGCCATTCTGGAGATGCGTCTTTACAAGCTGATCGGACTGGAGATCCTGGCTCTGAAGAAGGAGCATGAAGAGACTCTTGGCAAGATCGACACATATCGGGAGATCCTGGGAAGCAGGGAAGCCATGGACCGGGTCATCCTGGAGGATCTTGACGCCATTCAGCAGGAATTTGCCATGATCCGGATGACGGATATCGAGGACAGCAGGGAAGCGGTCTATGTGGAGGCCCCTGCGGAGGTGCAGGAAGCGGTTTTTGTTATGGATCGTTTCGGATACTGCAAGCTTCTTGACAAGGCTGTCTATGAGAGGAACCGGGATACGGTCCATGAGGAGAACCGCTATGTGGTGCAGTGCCTGAATACGGACCGGATCTGTGTGTTTACCGACACCGGTTTTATGTATCAGATCAAGGCTTCCGACATTCCCTTCACAAAACTGAGGGATAAGGGGACGCCTATCGAAAATATCAGCAAATTTGACGGAAAGAAGGAAAAGATCCTCTGCCTCGTGAGCATGGAGCAGATGCAGGGAAAAAATCTGATCTTTGCCACGGAATCGGCTCTGATCAAGCAGGTCCCGTCGGAAGAGTTTGTCACCAACAATAAAGCGGTCGTCTCCACTAAGCTCCAGGAGGACGACAGACTGGTCACGGTGCGCCTGGCGGGAGAGGGGGACGCCGTGCTTCAGACGGAGTCCGGGTACTTCCTCCGTTTCCCGGCTGAGGAGATCACGGAGATGAAGAAGAATTCCCGAGGCGTAAGAGGAATCAAGCTGGAGAAAAACGACCGCCTGGAAAACCTGTACCTGGTAAACGAGGATCAGACCGCGGTATACAAAAAGAAAGAGATTCAGCTGAACCGGCTGCGGGTGGCCAAACGGGACGGAAAGGGCGCGAAGGCCCGCCTGTAAGCCCCCGCCGGAGCGCTCCGGCTGCCGGAAGAAAAATGCGAACGGATATACGCGCCGTGTACCGGCGCGGCGGATAAGCATATGCTTGAAAAACAAGAAAAGGAGGATTTATTATGGCAAACGCAAATGTACCGACTCCGCACATCGAGGCCCTGGAGGGCGAGATCGCCGAAACCGTACTTCTTCCGGGCGACCCGCTGCGCGCCAGATTCATCGCGGAGAATTTCCTCACGGATGTGAAGCAGTTCAACAGTACCCGCAATATGCTGGGCTTTA
>CANRGP010000032.1 GCA_947630085.1 uncultured Lachnospiraceae bacterium | reverse complement strand
GGCATTCCTTTCCTCCACGGGGATCTATGAGATCATCCCCGGATTTATCGTCGGACTCGCGGCGGGGATCCTGGTGACGCTGTGCACCGGCAAACCGTCCGAGGAGGTTGAGGAGCTTTTTGACCGGGCCGTTTCCTATGAGGACTGACCCCGAAAAACGAGATGAGCGCCGTCCGGCGCAAAAAAAAAAGATGAAAAAGAGTCCGCCTGGGCTCTTTTTCTCGTGTCTTCCGAAGCGATGAAAAACGGAGGCAAAGGAGAATAACTGCAAAAAACAGTTGCCACTTAAATGGTGAAATGATATGATGGTGCTAGACTGATCAGGAAAACAAAGGTCAGGTATTACGGCAGAAAAGGAGAATACATCGATGGCGACAGTCAGTATTGTTATGGGAAGCGATTCCGATATGCCTGTTATGGCTCAGGCGGCGGATGTCCTGGAAAAGCTTGGCGTGGATTTTGAGATCTCCGTCATTTCCGCTCACCGGGAGCCGGATATTTTCTTTGAATACGCCCGCTCTCTGGAGGCCAGGGGAGTGAAGGTGGTGATCGCGGGAGCGGGCAAGGCCGCCCACCTTCCCGGAATGTGTGCGGCCCTGGTGCCTATGCCCGTGATCGGGGTCCCGATGAAGACTTCCGACCTTGGGGGCGTGGATTCCCTGTACTCCATCGTGCAGATGCCGTCGGGCATTCCCGTCGCTACGGTCGCCATAGGAGGCGGGACCAACGCGGGGATCCTGGCCGCCAGGATCCTGGCCGTTTCGGACAGCCGGCTGCTTGCCCGGCTCAAAGAGTACACGGAAGGACTGAAAGAGGATGTCGCCGGAAAGGACCGGAGGCTGAAGGAAATCGGATATAAAGAGTATCTTGCCGGAATGAAGAAATAGGGCAGGAGCATGCGGACGGTGCCCACTGCGGGCGGAAAACAGGAAGGAGAAAAACGGAGGAAACGGAATGGATTACAAGAAAGCCGGAGTAGACATTGAAGCGGGTTACAGATCGGTGGAACTGATGAAAGAGTATGTGGCGCAAACGCAGCGGCCCGAAGTGCTCGGCGGGATCGGCGGCTTTTCCGGCGCCTTTTCCCTGGATAAGATCCGGAGCATGGAGCATCCGGTCCTGCTGTCCGGGACCGACGGCGTGGGAACGAAGATCAAGCTTGCGTTTCTGACGGACCGGCACGATACGGTAGGGATCGACTGCGTGGCAATGTGTGTCAACGATGTGGCCTGCGCCGGAGGGGAGCCCCTCTTCTTTCTGGATTATATTGCCTGCGGAAAGAATGTGCCGGAGAAGATCGCCCAGATCGTAAAAGGCGTCGCCGAGGGATGCAGACAGGCAGGAGCGGCTCTGGTAGGCGGCGAGACCGCGGAGCATCCGGGACTGATGCCGGAGGACGAATACGACCTCGCGGGCTTTACCGTGGGGGTGGTGGAGCAGAAGGACATGATCGACGGCCGCGGCTTAAAAGCGGGCGACGTG
The DNA here is from genome assembly GCA_947630085.1 of uncultured Lachnospiraceae bacterium. GTDB lineage: Bacteria > Bacillota > Clostridia > Lachnospirales > Lachnospiraceae > UBA3402. The sequence continues at coordinate 22,181 of CANRGP010000032.1, read as the reverse complement.
CTTGTGGGCCTTGCTTCCACCGGCGTTCATTCCAACGGGTTCTCCCTGGTACGGAAGGTGTTTGAAAACGAGATGACCGCCAAAGGGCTTGGCACATATTACAGCGAACTGGGCGGTACGCTGGGCGAGACGCTTCTGACGCCGACCCGGATCTATGTTGGGGCGCTTAAAAGCATCCGGGAAGCCGGGGTCCGTGTCAGGGCCTGCAGCCATATCACGGGCGGAGGCTTCTATGAGAATGTGCCGCGTATGCTCAAGGAGGGCACGCGCGCGGTGATCAAAAAGGACAGCTATGAGGTTCCGGCCATTTTCCGGCTGCTGGCGGAAAAAGGCGACATTCCGGAGCAGATGATGTACAACACCTACAATATGGGGATCGGAATGATCCTCGCCGTCGATCCGGCGGATGTGGAAAAGACAGTGGAGGCGGCCCGATCTGCCGGCGATACGCCCTATGTGATCGGCCACATCGAAGCCGGCGGGAGAGGAGTCGTCTTATGCTGAGGATCGGTGTCCTGGTATCCGGAGGAGGGACCAATCTCCAGGCGATCTTTGACGCCATAGAAAGCGGACGCATCACGAACACGGAGGTCGCGGTGGTCATCAGCAACAACGCCGGGGCCTATGCGCTGGAACGGGCGAAGGAGCACGGTGTGGAGGCGGTCTGCCTCTCGCCGAAGCAGTTTGGGACGAGGGAAGAATTCAACGAGGCGCTTCTTGAAAAAATAGACCGGTACGGCCTGGATCTGATCGTGCTGGCCGGCTTCCTGGTGACGATTCCCCCGGCCATGATCGAAAAGTACCGCAACCGGATCATCAATATCCATCCGTCCCTGATCCCGTCGTTCTGCGGCGTGGGCTATTACGGCCTGAAGGTGCATGAGGCCGCCCTGGCCAGAGGCGTCAAGATCACCGGAGCGACGGTACATTTTGTGGACGAGGGTATGGACTCCGGCCCGATCATTCTGCAGAAGGCGGTGGAGGTGCTGCCCGGCGATACGCCGAAGGTGCTGCAGAGGCGGGTAATGGAACAGGCGGAGTGGGTGATCCTGCCGCAGGCGATCCATATGATCGCAAACGGGATGATCGGATAGGCTCTGGCGAAGGAGTCTGTCCGCGGCCGCGGGCCGCGATAACATTTGAAAAGGAGAAAGGATTCCATGAAAATACTGATCATCGGCGGCGGCGGGCGTGAGCACGCCATCGCGTGGAAGGCGGCGCAGAGCCCGAAGGCGGAGAAGATCTACTGCGCGCCGGGCAATGCGGGGATCGCGTCCGTTGCGGAGTGCGTGGACATTCCGGTGATGGATTTTGACGCGCAGGTGAAATTTGCGAAGGAAAACGGCATCGACCTGGTGGTCGTCGCGCCGGACGATCCGCTGGCGGCGGGCGCGGTGGACGCGATGGAAGCCGCCGGGATCCGGGCGTTCGGCCCCCGGAAAAACGCGGCCATCCTGGAGGGTTCAAAAGCATTTTCCAAGGATCTTATGAAAAAATACGGTATTCCGACGGCGGCGTATGAGACCTTTGATACGCCGGAGGCGGCGCTTGCCTATCTGGAGACGGCTCCGGTTCCCATTGTGCTGAAGGCTGACGGGCTGGCGCTCGGAAAGGGAGTGCTGATCTGCAATACCCGCGAGGAGGCAAGAGCGGGTGTAAAGACTCTGATGCTGGATAAGCAGTTCGGCTCCGCGGGCGACCGGATCGTGATCGAGCAGTTTATGACCGGAAGAGAGGTGTCGGTTCTCACCTTCGTGGACGGGAAAACCGTCAGGGTCATGACCTCCGCACAGGATCACAAGAGGGCAAAGGACGGGGACCAGGGCTTAAATACCGGAGGCATGGGCACATTTTCCCCGAGCCCGTTCTATACGGATGAGATCGACGCGTACTGCCGCGAGCATATTTACCAGCCGACGGTGGACGCCATGCGCGCCGAAGGACGGGAGTTCAAGGGCGTGATCTTTTTCGGGCTGATGCTGACGGCGGACGGACCGAAGGTTCTGGAGTATAATGCCCGCTTCGGGGATCCGGAGACCCAGGTGGTCCTGCCCCGGATGAAGAATGACATCGTGGACGTGTTCGAGGCGTGCATCGACGGGACTTTGGACCGGATCGACCTGCAGTTTGACGACAATGCGGCGGTCTGTGTCGTGCTGGCGAGCGACGGTTATCCGGAGCATTATGAGAAGGGATTTGCGATCTCCGGCCTGGATGCTTTCCGGGAGAGGGAGGGCTACTACGTCTTCCACGCGGGCAGCCGATTTGGCGCGGACGGGCAGATCGTCACGAACGGCGGCAGGGTCCTCGGCGTGACGGCTCTGGGAAGCACCCTTAAGGAGGCGCGAAAGAACGCATACGCGGCGACAGAGTGGATCCGGTTCGACAACAAGTATATGCGGCATGATATCGGGAAAGCGATTGACGAGGCGTGAGGAGCGCCGGAAGGGACACAGCTGTTTTCGGAACGGCTGTGTCCTTTGTTGTCCTTCTTACCCGCGAAAGCGGTTAATGCAGGCAAACAACTCCTGGATACGGGGTTTTGCAAGGCCGCAGGGAACATAGGAGGAGCAGAAGCCCTCCCATCCCTGTGCGGAAAAACGCTTCCAGATCCAGTCAACGGTCTGTCGGAGAGTCATTCTTCCGTCGAAGCCCTGCTCACAGGCATAACGGAGCATATGCGCCAGACCGTTCAGCTGTTCACTGTCGGCAAGCTGTTCTACATACCGCATATCGACGGTCTGCTTGTCGAGAGAAAAAGAATCTTTCCCGAATACCTTGATCTTTTTCCGGTCATGTCCGGAATCACCGAAAGAGGCGTCCCTGCGTCCCCGGCCCGTGCCGCGCTGGGACGCTTCCGTTTTGGCGCGTCCGAGAGGCAGGCTGAACCCGGGAACGGAAAAGTCCGGGGCCTGGATCCGGGGAGGCGTATGCTCCTGACAGAGCTTTTTCACGGAGGCTGTGATCTCAACGGGACGGTAGCAGTCCATCTGCACAACGGTATCGGCAATATAGAAGAAGGCGCCGGAGCTTCCGGCTACCAGTATCGTAGAGATCCCGGCCTTTTCATACAGGTCGCGGGCCCGCTCGAGGAAAGGCGTGATGGGCTCCTTGCTGCGGTTTACGACCTGCTGCATCAGCTCGTCGCGGACCATGAAATTGGTGGCGGATGTATCTTCGTCGATGAGGAAGAGGCGCGATCCGGCCTCGATCCCTTCCATGACGCCCGCCGCCTGGGAGGTGCTGCCGCTGGCGTCCTCCGTGGAAAAGCAGGACGTATCCTTTTTATTCGGCAGATCCCGGATGAACAGAGAGATGTCCTCGCCGCGTATAAAACGTCCGTCCTCCGCGCGCAGTTTGACGGCGGAAGCGTCGGTGATCACAAACTCACGCCCGTCTCCGGAAATGTGATTGTATACGCCCATCTGCAGGGCCTCCAGGAGAGTGGATTTTCCGTGATAACCGCCGCCGACGATCAGGGTAATCCCCTTCGGGATCCCCATACCCCGGACCTTTCCTGCGTGGGGAAGCTCCATCGTGACCGCGAGAGAATCGGGGGAGAGAAAGGGGACGCTCTCCTTCATCGGGAGATCGGAAACGCCGCTTTTCCTGGGAAGAACGGAGCCGTCGGCTACGAAGGCCACGAGCCCCTTCGGCTCCAGCAGGTTCCGTATCGCCTCCTGGTCCTCCGCGAGAAAAATGGCCTTTTGCAGGCGTTCCGCGTTCTGGCGCCGGAAAAAGCAGCTGTTCTCGATGCAGCGCGGCAGAAATTCAAACAGGATCTTCGACAGCTCGGAAGCGTTGATGGTCCGGCCGTAGGCGGGAAAACCGACAAAGAACCGGACGATGAGCGTTTCACCTGTAATCTGGCAGGCACTCCGCTCCAGGATCTCCTGGCCGCACCGGGAGACGGACAAAAGCCCGCTTTTCCCGGACCCTTTCGCCTTGAAATTATAGGTGGAAAACTGTTCGTCAAGTCTTCTGGTAAGATAGTCCTCCAGAGCCGTGCGGACGAACGGCCTGTCGTAATAGGAGGCCGGGAAGCCCGCGTCCCGGCAGGCGATCTCTACGTGCAGGCTGGACGGGGAGGCAAAGGGATCTCCCTGCACATGGTCAATGACGAGAACATAGCTGTCAAAACGGTATCTCCCGGCGAGAGATTTATAAGCCGGATATCCTTTGTGGTCGATGGAAGCAAGAAGTGATCTGAGTGATTCTTTTGAGTTCATAGCGTTGTCCTTTCCGGCAGGGTATGTGCCGCCGTATGTGTCTGTGTCCGGATCCAAAAGCCCGGGCGGAAATTTATTTTATTATACACGTTTGGCGCCCGGTTGTAAACGTCGGTTTAAAATCTCAAAAAAGCCCATTGATTCCTTGAAACCTTTCGTATATAATCGGTTGTATGAAACGGGAGGCCGCGTTTAACCAGTGATTCCTGTCCGGCGCTGCCATCACAGATAAAGGAGACTGCATATGGGAGGACTATTCGGAGTTGTATCCAGACAGAACTGCACACACGAAGTGTTCTACGGAGTGGATTATCACTCCCACCTGGGAACCAGAAGAGGCGGAATGGCCACTTACGGGCCCGACGGGTTCAACAGGGCGATCCACAACATTGAAAATTCCCCTTTCCGAACCAAATTTGAGCGGGATGTGGAAGAAATGCAGGGCTATTACGGCATCGCCTGCATTTCGGATTTTGAGCCGCAGCCGATCATCATCCAGTCTCATCTGGGAAGCTTCGCCATTGCCACGGTCGGAAAGGTGAATAATTACGACAGCCTGATCCGCGAACTCTATGACGACCGGCACACCCATTTCCAGGAGATGACAAACGGCCAGGTCAACGTAACGGAGCTGGTAGGCGCGATGATCTGCCGGAAGGACAGTCTGATCGAGGGGATACGCTATGTCCAGGAGAAGATCGACGGCTCCATGACCATGCTGATCCTGATGCGGGACGGGATTTACGCGGCCCGCGACCGCCTGGGCAGGACGCCTCTGGTCATCGGAAAGAAGGAAGGGGCCTACTGTGTATCCATGGAAAGCTTCGCCTACATGAACCTGGGCTATACGGACTACAGGGAGCTGGGCCCCGGAGAGATCGTGCGCGTCACGCCGGACGGCGTGGAACAGCTTGCCCCCGCAGGAGAGGAGATGCAGATATGCTCCTTCCTCTGGGTGTATTACGGGTATCCGCCCTCCTCCTACGAGGGAATCAATGTGGAGGAGATGCGGTACCGCTGCGGCAGTATGCTGGCCAGGAGAGATATGGCCGCCGGAAATGTGCATCCGGATATGGTAGCGGGTGTGCCGGATTCGGGGACCGCGCACGCCATCGGCTACGCCAATGAATCCAATATTCCGTTCTCCAGGCCCTTTATCAAGTATACCCCCACCTGGCCCCGCTCGTTTATGCCCACCAGCCAGAACCAGAGGAACCTGATCGCCAGGATGAAGCTTCTTCCGGTGAAGGCTCTTATCGAAAACAAGAAGCTCCTCCTGATCGACGACTCCATCGTCCGCGGGACACAGCTTCGGGAAACAACGGAATTCCTGTACCAGAGCGGAGCGCGGGAGGTACACGTTCGTCCCGCCTGTCCGCCGCTGATTTACGGGTGCAGATTCCTGAACTTTTCCAGATCCAAATCCGATCTGGATCTGATCGCCCGCCGGGTCATCCTGGCCCGGGAGGGAGAAAATGCCGAGAAGACGCTTTCCGAGTACGCCGACCCGGAGAGCGAGCGCTATGCCGATATGTGCGGCGAGATCTGCAGACAGCAGAACTTTACGTCGCTGCGTTATCACCGGCTTGACGATCTGGTGGAATCCATCGGGCTTCCGAAATGCAGGCTCTGTACCTACTGCTTTGACGGAAAAGAGGGCGGAGGCTGTAAAAAAGGGTAAACCGAAGCTTGACAGTTGCGTCAATATGGATTATAGTAATTGCCGTGCGCTTCATCGAATCACCACTTTACTATAAAAAAGAGAAACGCGGAGGGATTATGTCGGTCAGCCTGTTACATACACCGGAGGGTGTTCGGGATATTTATGACGGAGAGTGCGCAAGGAAGCTGGCGGTACAGCAGAAAATCAGCCGGGTTTTCCGTCTGTACGGATATCAGGATATCGAGACGCCCACCTTTGAGTTTTTTGATATCTTCAACAAGGAACGGGGAAGCGTCGGCCCCAACGAGATGTTCAAGCTCCTGGACCGCGACAATAATACGCTGGTCCTCCGGCCGGATATGACTCCGGCCATTGCCCGCTGCGTCGCCAAATATTTTATGGAGGAGACGATGCCGCTCCGTCTCTGCTACCGCGAGCGGACCTTCATCAACAATTCCAGCTACCAGGGACGGCTGAAAGAGACGACGCAGACCGGAGCGGAGCTGATCGGCTCCGCCGGAGCGGACGCGGATGCGGAGATGATCGCAATGGTCATCGACGCGCTGAAGAGCGCGGGACTGCGGGAATTTCAGGTGGAGCTGGGCCAGGTGGAGTTCTTCCGCGGACTGGCGGAGGAAGCGGGAATGGACGAGCGGACGCAGGAGAGCCTCCGTGAACAGATCGAGAAGAAAAACTATTTCGGGGTCGAGGAGATCGTGTCCGGTTTTCATATGCCCGGCAGGCTCCGAGATATTTTTCTGAACCTGCCGGAACTGTTCGGCTCCTTTGAGATGCTGGGGAGGATGAAGGGCGAAGTGAGGAACGAAAGGTCGCTTCGCGCCATCGGACGGCTCGAGCGCGTTCAGGAGATCCTGACTCATTACGGCCTCTCCGAGTATGTGTCGTGCGACCTGGGGATGCTGAGCAAATATCAATATTATACCGGGATCATTTTCAAGGCGTATACCTACGGGACCGGAGAATATATCGTCACTGGAGGGCGGTACGACAAGCTGCTGGAGCAGTTCGGAAAGGATTCCTCGGCCGTCGGCTTCGCCATCGTGGTGGATCAGCTGATGCTTGCCCTTTCCCGGCAGAAGATCGACGTTCCTTTTACCGGAACGGACACCCTGCTCCTCTACACAAAGGAGCAGGAAGGAGATGCGGTCAGGATGGCCTCTTCGCTGAGGAGCGAGGGGATCCGGACGGCGCTTTTGAGACAGGAGGACGGGAAAGACATCGGCGTATATCTTGCGTATGGAGAACGGATGGGCGTCCGCCGGATGATCCGGATGGAAAACGGACGCGCCGGACAGGTATACACGGTCTGCGGCGCAGAGAATGAGCGGGACGCGCTGACCCCGGAAAATTACAATCTTACCGCCGCGGAGGAAACCATATGAGGTACCTGACAATCGCCCTGACCAAGGGACGTCTTGCGCTTCGGACGCTTGACCTTCTGGAACAGATCGGGATCACCTGCGCGGAGATGAGGGACGAGAACTCCCGCAAGCTGATCTTTACAAACGAGGAGTTGGGGATCCGGTTTTTTCTGGCAAAGGCCAACGATGTCCCCACCTATGTGGAATACGGGGCCGCGGATATCGGAATCTGCGGCAGGGATACCATCCTGGAGGAGGGCCGGAAGCTGTATGAGGTCATTGACCTGGGCTTCGGCAAATGCCGGATGTGCGTCTGCGGCCCGGAATCGGCAGGAGAGCTGCTCAAGCATCACGAGCTGATCCGGGTTGCCACAAAATATCCCAATATCGCAAAGGATTACTTCTATAACAGGAAGCACCAGACCGTGGAGATCATCAAGCTGAACGGTTCCATCGAGCTCGCGCCGCTTGTCGGTCTTTCGGAGGTGATCGTGGACATTGTGGAAACAGGCTCCACGCTCCGGGAAAACGGGCTCACGGTTCTTGAGGAGATCTGCAGCCTGTCGGCAAGAGTGATCGTAAACCAGGTCAGCATGAAACGAGAAAACGAGAGGGTCGGGATGCTGCTGAAGAATCTGAAAGCGCTTCTCGCCCAGAATACGCCGTGAGGCATAAAGGAGATACGGAAAATGAGAATCGTTACATTGGATGCGGAGACAAAAAAAGACATCCTCTCCGGGCTTCTGAAGCGGGACCCCAACAATTATCGGGAATACTCGGAGACGGTACAGGAGATCGTGGAGGCGGTCCGGGAGCAGAAGGACCGAGCGCTTTTTGCTTATACGAAGAAATTTGACGGGGCGGATGTCTCCGCGGAAACGGTCCGTCTGACGGACCGGGAGATCCTGCAGGCGATGGAAGAAGTGGATCCGAAACTGCTGGAAGTGATGAAAAGGTCCATGGAGAATATCCGCAGCTATCATGAAAAACAGATCCGGCAGAGCTGGTTCGACGCCCGCCCGGACGGAACGATCCTTGGCCAGAAGGTAACGCCGTTAGAAAGCGTGGGAGTCTATGTGCCCGGAGGCAAGGCGGCGTATCCCTCCTCGCTTCTCATGAATATTGTGCCGGCGAAGGTGGCCGGCGTGAAAAGGATCGTCATGGTGACGCCTCCCGGAAAGGACGGCAGCGTCAATCCGGTGACACTTGCGGCGGCCCGTCTGGCCGGGGCCACGGAGGTTTACCGCGTCGGCGGGGCGCAGGCCGTCGCCGCCCTGGCGTTCGGGACCGAATCGGTTCCCAGGGTCAATAAGATCGTCGGCCCGGGCAACATTTTCGTGGCGCTTGCCAAAAAAGCCGTATACGGCCATGTGGGCATTGACAGCATCGCGGGCCCCAGCGAGATCCTGGTCCTCGCGGACCATACGGCCAATGCCCGGTATGTGGCGGCAGATCTCCTGAGCCAGGCGGAGCATGACGAGCTGGCAAGCGCTATCCTCGTCACGACCAGCAGGGAACTGGCAGAGGAAGTTTCCGAACAGGTGGACGCTTTCCTGCCGCGGCTTTCCCGGAGAGAGATCATCGAGAAATCTCTGGACAATTTCGGATATATCCTGGTGGCATCGGATATGGAGGAGGCTGTTGGTACGGCCAACGAGATCGCCTCGGAGCATCTGGAGATCATGACGGAGAACCCCTTTGAGGTCATGACAAAGATCCGGAACGCAGGAGCGATCTTTATAGGCCCGTACAGCTCGGAGCCATTGGGAGACTATTTTGCCGGCCCGAACCACATTCTTCCCACGAACGGTACGGCGAAGTTTTCCTCGCCGCTCGGTGTGGACGATTTTATTAAAAAATCCAGTGTCATCTACTATTCGCGGGATGCGCTGGAACGTGCGAGCGGGGACATTACGGCCTTTGCCGAGGCGGAGAGGCTGACGGCCCACGCAAATTCCATCCGCGTCAGATCCGGGGAAGAAAAGGCGGCGGACGCGGATGACGGAACGATCCGAAGGGGGAGGCAATAGAATGAAAGAGGGAATCAGAAGCGCATCGTTGGAGAGAAGCACCAGAGAGACGGCGATTTCTCTTACGCTGGTCCTGGACGGCAGCGGAAAGGCGGACGTCCGGACCGGGATCGGTTTCTTGGACCATATGCTGGAGGGATTCGCGCGCCACGGCCTTTTTGATTTGACGCTTCGGGCAGAGGGAGATCTGAACGTGGATACCCATCACACGGTGGAGGATACGGGCATTGTACTGGGAAAGGCGATTCGTGACGCCCTGGGAGACAAGGCCGGGATCGTCCGCTACGGGTCGGCCATTCTGCCCATGGATGATGCCCTTGTGCTTTGCGCCCTGGATCTGAGCGGAAGATCCTATCTTGCGTATGATCTGGAGACGGACCGCGAACGGGTGGGAGATCTGGAGACAGAAACCGTCCGTGAATTTTTCAGGGCTGTCGCCGGCGGCGCGGAAATGAACCTGCACCTGCGCAAGCTGGCCGGAAATAATGCGCACCATATTTTCGAAGCGGCATTCAAGGCATTTGCAAAGGCGCTGGACGGTGCGGTCCGGATCGACGGGCGGATTGAAGGAGTCCTGTCCACCAAAGGCAGCCTGTAAGATACAAGGCATATTTTTGCAAAAAAATGGGAAAATATCTTGCACGAGGCATCTTGCGAGACACCCGTTGTGATATCATAAGGATGAAGAGAAAAAAAGATCTGCCATTACCATATCATAATTGCGCATTTGAGCAAGGAGGAAAAAGACATGATGAGAGAACAGTCAAAGCGCGGAAGACACCAGAAAAAGCGGATGATGCGGGCAGCCGCAGGACTTTTGGCATTGTCCATGATCCTGATGAACGCGATGACAGGAGCACTGTCTGCCTGGGCGGCGGAAATACATGAGGATATGCCGCAGTCAGACGGAGAAACACAGCCTGACGGGGAAACGCAGCCGTCCAAAGAACAAGACACTGCGACTCCGGGAGACGCCGGGATCAGCCCGATCACCCTTGACCTCGATGGAGATGTTGAGGAAGTGAAGGAAGAAACAGTTTCGGTCAACTGGGGTGAAAAAAAACAGGTGTGGGTGGACGAAACTGCGGATTATCCCGGACACATCTGGACATCCGATGACATTGACACCGTAGAGATAAAAACCGATCCGCAGAATCCCACCAGGACCAGATATAAACTGCTGGAGGGCAGGAAGATAGGCGAGACTGATGTGACGGTTACCTATACCAATAACGGACAAAGCAAGAAAGTGACATTTCATGTCGAGGTGACACTTAACGAGGCTGCGGAATGGGAATCTGCCGAAAAATCCCCTGTAACCCTTGAACGTGATGAAACAAAGAAGGTAGAAGGCCCGACTGCCGGGCATTACGGCCATTACTGGGTATCGGAAGATCCGGACACAGTAGAAGTCGTACATGACCCTGAAAAACCTGCGAGCAGCCAGAAATCCGTTGAGTTCCGCGCAGTCAAGCCCGGGAAGACAACCATTCTGGATTACTACTTCACGAATAATGGGACGCGTATGCTTGACCGTTATCCGGTAACGGTAGAAGACGGCGTGATCCGGCAGGAGAAGACGATCACGCTTCTCGTGGGCGAGAAGTATTATATCGAAAGCGCCGCTCTTCAGAACGGTGCGCATGACTGGAAAAACAATGCCGGCGAGGTGGTCGATTCCAGTCATGATGAGAGATATAATGAGAGCTTTACGCGGTATCGCGTCCTTACCGGTCGCAGCGCGGGAGAGGCGACGGTCACGGACACATATACGGACAACAGCGGAACACAATACGAGATCACGTACCATGTGACGGTGGTTTCGGAGCTGCAGCCCGAGGAATGGCAAACGGCATACTTCTATATCTATAATCCGTTCTATAGCCTTAAACCGGGTGATGATGGATACAATTTCCGGGAGGCTTTTATCTACGCAGGACAAGGAACGGTACAGCTGGGACTTCCGGCGTCATCCAGAAAGCTGAACGAGGGAAAAACGGGCAATCCTGCTATCTATAATGGATTCCCGGAAATTTCCTTCCAGGCAAAGGAGAACCTTGTGATTTCTCATGACGGAACAGAGTACAGCTACAGCGAGACGGAAAATGAGACGGAGAATACTTTTACGATCAAGTGGGAGCAGATCGTTACGGACCAGGGCGCTAATGACGGCGGAAGCACGATTGCAGGCGGAGTGACCTACCATATTCACGGGACGGCGATTCCTCATAAAGCAGAGTCCGGCGAGGGAGGCGGAACGCAGCCCTCAGCTCCAAGTAAACCTGAAGAAAGCGACCCCGAGGAGAGCGAGGGAAGCGGAACGCAGCCCTCAGCTCCAAGTAAACCCGAAGAAAGCGACCCCGAGGAGAGCGAGGGAAGCGGAACGCAGACCCCGGGCACACCGGGTGAGAGTGAGAGCAGCGGAACGCAGACCCCGACTGCAGGCAGTTCCGGCAGCAGCGGAGGCACATACAGCCCCTCTTCCGGAAACAGCGGAAGTACGGGAGGCCCCGGATCTCTGACGGACATTTAGCCGGAGCAGGTCCCGCTTACATCCTTTGATCCGGAACAGGTTCCGCTGGCATCGCTTCCTCAGAGCGGCGCGGAAATCATAGCGATCGACGACGATATGGTTCCTCTGGCATCCGTTCCGAAGACGGGAGATCATTCTCACGCGGGTCTCTTTGGACTCCTCGGCATACTGTCCGTGTTCGGCGCCGGCCTTTCGGCCAGAGCCGCGGCTGATGAGAAAAAGAAAAACGGATGATTGCGGTTTCCCGCGATAGACAGCCTGCCTGTGCAGACGGCAACGTCTGCACAGGCTTTTATTTGCCGCGGAGGCCGCTCGTTTTATATTTTTTTGTAGAAAAGATCAGGATGATATGGTAAAATAACGAGGAAAGCGCCGATGACGCTTGCGTCGATCGGCGTTTGACGAGTATCCCCATCGAGACGCCAGTCGAGATGGTAAAATAACGAGGAAAGCGCCGATGACGCTTGCGTCGATCGGCGTTTGACGAGTATCCCCATCGAGACGCCAGTCGAGATGGTAAAATAACGAGGAAAGCGCCGTGCCAATGGCACTTATGTCAGCCGGGATTGGATAAGGAGGGGACGTATGGAGATCCGCGAAGCCAGAGAACGTGATTTTATCCGTATCAATGAACTCAATCGGGAGGCGCTGGGCTACAACTATCCGGTAGAGAGGACCTGGGAGCGGCTCCTTCTGATACTGAGAAGGTCTGAGGACCGTATTTTTGTGGCCTGCGAGGATGACAACGTGATCGGCTATCTGCACGCGGCCGACTATGAATGTACTTATCTGGATTCCATGAAGAACGTTATGGCACTGGCTGTGGACGCACGTTTCCGCGGCCGCGGCGCGGGCCGCGCGCTTCTTGAAGCGGCGGAGCGCTGGGCAAGGGACAGCGGCAGTCTCGGCATCCGCGTCCAGTCGGCTCTGCACAGGGAGGGAGCCCATGAATTCTACCGCAGATGCGGGTATGAAGAGAACGGAACGAAGAAAACTTTTGTAAAGCATTTCACATGATACGAGTTGACAAACGCTCAGATTACGTTACAATATTACAGGAAAGGGGAGGCTGATGATGCGTCTGTATCCGGCTATCGACATCAGAGACGGCAGATGTGTCCGTCTCAGCCAGGGACGTTTTGATAAGGCGAAGGTGTACTCCGGTACGCCGGCCGATATGGCAGGGCTTTGGGTATCAAAGGGGGCTTCTTATCTTCACCTGGTTGATCTGGACGGAGCGCTGGCGGGGGAACCCGTCAATGAGGAGGCCGTCAGAAAGGTTCTGGAATGTGTGGAGGTGCCGGTTCAGCTCGGCGGAGGGATCCGCAGCCGGGAGACGGCGGAGCGTATGCTGAAGCTCGGCGTATCCCGCGTGATCATCGGGACCAGGGCCGCGGAGGATCCGGGAGCTGTCCGGGAGCTCGTCCGCGAATTCGGAAGCGAACGCATTGTTGTGGGCGTTGACGCGAAGAACGGCATGGTGGCCGTGGAGGGCTGGGAGACGGTCAGTGCGATCCCCGCTCTCGATCTTGTTATGAAGATGAAAGAATACGGTGTCCGCCATATTATCTATACGGACATTTCCCGCGACGGTATGCTGTCCGGCCCCAATGTGGAGGCAACCAGGATCCTGACCGTAAAAAGCGGCATTGACATCATTGCGTCCGGAGGCGTTTCCTGTATGGAGGACCTGACCGCGCTGCATCAGGCGGGGATATCGGGAGTCGTCATCGGCAAGGCCCTTTATGAGGGACGGGTGGATTTTGAAAAAGCCGCGGAACGCTTTGAGAACAGCCGATGATGATATCGGGGTATTTTACAAGATGTGCGAGGAAAAATTATGGAAAATAAGAAACTGATACCGGCTTTCGGATGCAGGAACGGCGCGGCGGTCGTCATGGATGAAGGCCGCGGATATTACAGCGAAGACATTCTCACGCTCAGCGGCTATTACGCCGATCACGGCGCGGACGGGCTGTTTATCTGCGATCTGGCGGAGACGGACGCGGATCACGAACGTACCATCGGCATTCTGAGGCAGATCGTCCGGGAGACAGACATTCCGGTTATAGCGGGCGGGTATATCAAGCGCCTGGAGGATGTGAAGAAATACCTTTATGCCGGAGCGGAGGCCGTTTACTTAAACGTCGGCATTCAGGAAAATGCGGATCTGATCAAGGAAGCGTCGGACCGGTTCGGAAGCGAAAAGATCTATGTATATATGCCTGGCTTCCGTTATCTGAAACACCTGGAGGAATATGCGCAGCTTGGCGCCTCCGCCGCGATTCTGGACTACCTGATGGATGAAAAGGACCTTCAGCGGATACCGGAATCTCCGATCCCCATCTGGACCGTGACGTTATGCGGCGGCGACACCGCGGACGTAATGGCTTCCCATCTGAATGTTCCGTCGGTAACCGGTGTGGTTCTTGCCGTGCCGGAGGAGCATGAGGGAAGCTGTATGCTGTGGAAGCAGGAGCTTAAAAAGAGAGGGATTCCCGTGACGGCTTTCGAGAGCACTGTGGAGTGGAAGGACATGAAGAAAAATGCCGACGGGCTGGTTCCGGTCGTTGTTCAGGATCACCGCACGCTGGAGGTGCTGATGCTGGCTTACATGAATGAGGAATCGTTCCGCATGACGCTTGAGAGTGGAAAGATGACGTATTTCAGCCGGAGCCGCCGGACGCTTTGGGTGAAGGGGGAGACCTCCGGACATTTCCAGTTCGTCCGCTCTCTCAGCCTGGACTGCGATAACGATACGATCCTGGCAAAAGTCAGGCAGATCGGGCCGGCCTGCCATACCGGAGCCCGCTCCTGTTTCTTCACATCTCTGGCTGGGAGGGAAAGCCGGGAGAAGAATCCTCTTACGGTGTTTGAGGATGTGCTCGCGGTGATCCTGGACCGGAAGGAGAATCCGAAGGAGGGTTCCTACACCAATTATCTGTTTGAAAAGGGGACGGACAAGATCCTGAAGAAGCTTGGCGAGGAGGCGACGGAGATCGTTATTGCCGCCAAGAACCCGGATCCGGAGGAGATCCGGTATGAGATCGCGGATTTTCTTTATCATATGATGGTTCTGATGGCGGAGAAGGAGATCACCTGGGAAGATGTTACCCGGGAGCTTGCCAACCGCTGAATGTCGCAAAAGAAAGGAGAAAAACGATGACGACAACGGTAATCGAACGTTTTCTGCGATACACGGCCGTGAACACCGTTTCACAGCCGGATTGTGATTCGATTCCCAGCACGCAGATCCAGTTTGATCTGGCGCGTATCCTGGTGAAGGAGCTTAAAGAGCTTGGCGCCAGTGACGTGAGAATGGATGATCATGCCTATGTCTATGCGTCCATTCCGGCCACTTCGGAGGAGGAAGGGCTTTCTCTGGGCTTTATCGCCCATATGGACACCTCGCCGGATTTCTCAGGGAAGAATGTCCGGCCCATGACCGTAAAGAATTATGACGGAGGGGACATTACCCTGAATCCGGAGCTGGGGATCGTGATGAAGACGGAAACATATCCGTACCTGAAGGACTACGTGGGAAAGGATCTGATCACCACGGACGGGACCACGCTTCTCGGGGCGGACGACAAGGCCGGCATTGCCGAGATCATGGCGCTGGCAGAATATCTGCTTGCGCATCCGGAGATTCCCCACGGGAAGATCCTGATCGGCTTCACTCCGGACGAGGAGGTGGGACACGGAGCGGACGGGTTCGACGTCGAGGGCTTCGGGGCCGATGTGGCCTATACGGTTGACGGAGGGGCTCTCGGGGAGATCGAGTATGAGAATTTCAACGCCGCGTCCGCCCGGGTAACGGTTCACGGTTCCAATATCCATCCCGGATCTTCAAAGGGAAAGATGGTGAATTCCCTTCTGATCGCCATGGAGTTCCACGGGATGCTTCCCGTGTTCGACAATCCCATGTATACGGAAGGATACGAGGGGTTCTATCATTTAAACGCGATCCGGGGCGACGTGGAGACCACCAGGATGAATTACATTGTCCGGGACCACGACATGGACAAATTTACCGCGAAGAAAGAGCATATGGTGCGCACAGCCCGTTATCTCAACGAGAAATACGGAGAAGGCACCGTTGAGCTTGAGCTTCGTGACACCTACTACAACATGAAAGAGAAGATCCGTCCGCATATGTACCTTATCGACATTGCCAGAGAGGCGATGGAGGAATGCGGCGTGAAACCCGATGTATGCCCCATCCGCGGGGGTACGGACGGAGCCACTCTGTCCTATAAAGGGCTGCCGTGCCCGAACCTCTGCGCCGGCTATCACAATGCCCACGGCAAGTACGAATTTGCCTGTGTGCAGTCCATGGAGACGATCGTGGAGATTCTCTTCACCATTGTCAGGAAATTCGCCGGACTCCGGCGGCAGGATCTGTCATAACCGCTGCGGCCCGGAAGGAGCCCGGACCGCAGCCGATAATTTCAATGAGAGGCGGGAGATTTCTTTCTTATGAACGAAAAAAATCATGCAGAGGTTCTGATCGACGGAAAGATCTATTCCTTCAGCGGGGAGGAAGACCAGCAGTATCTTCAAAAGATCGCGGGCTATATCAGCGACAAAACCGTACAGCTGAAAAGACAGGACGGCTTCTCCAAACAGAGCCAGGAATATCAGGCGGTCATGGTGGAATTCAACATTGCCGACGATTATTTCCGGGCCGTGGATCAGGCCGCGGCGAGCGACAGGAAACGGGATGATATGGAAAGGGAGAGCTACAGCCTTAAACATGAGCTGGTGACGGCGCAGATGGCCCTGGAACGCAGGGAGCGGGAGCTGGCCGATACCAGGAAGGAACTGGACGAGGCGAAGAAAGCCCTTGCGGAGGCGCAAAAAGCTCTTTCGGAATCCGAGACGCTGAATGCGGAGGAGCGGGAGGAACTGCTCAAGCTCCGGGCCCTCAAGGCCGCCGGGGTTACGGCAGGCGGCCCGAACGGACAGGCTCCCAGGCCGGGCGAAGGGGCGGCGCATAACGCCAGACAGAACTATTATCGAAGATAAGGATTACAGGATACAAAAGTGTCTGAGAGCGGATCAGACACTTTTTGTCGCATAGGACATAGGATCCGGGGAGGTCGCATGAAGAATACCCAGAACGGCGGATACAGCAGGGAAGAGCAAAAGAAAACGGCTGCCGGCGGGCCGGAGAAAACGCCGAGGGCGGAGCTTCTGGCGCCTGCCGGTTCAGTGGAGAGCATGAAGGCCGCCATATCCGCGGGCGCGGACGCGGTCTATATGGGAGGGAGCCGTTTCGGGGCCAGAGCGTATGCGGACAATCCGGAGGGCGAACAGCTTCTGGAAGCGATTGATTATGCCCATCTGCACGGGGCATCCCTGTATATGACGGTAAATACCCTCTTAAAGGAGGGAGAGCTTGCGGAGCTGTACGAATACCTTCTGCCGTTCTATCTTCAGGGCGTGGATGCGGTGATCGTTCAGGATCTGGGCGTATTTTCCCAGGTGAGAAAGATGTTTCCGGATCTGGCGGTCCATGCGAGCACACAGATGACGGTCACCGGACCGGAAGGCGTCCGGCTGCTTGCCGGGATGGGAGCGAAGCGGGTCGTGGCGGCAAGGGAGCTCTCTCTGGAGGAGATCCGGCAGATCTGCCGGGAAACGAAGATCGAGATCGAGAGCTTTATCCACGGTGCGCTCTGCTACTGCTATTCGGGGCAGTGCCTGCTCAGCAGCTTTATCGGGGGACGAAGCGGAAACCGCGGCCGCTGCGCCCAGCCCTGCCGTCTTCCGTATGATATCGCGGACGGAAAACGTGTCCTTACGGAAAGGAACGGGCGGAACGTAATGAGCCTGAAGGATCTGTGCGCGCTTTCTCTGCTTCCCGATATCCTGGACGCGGGCGTATATTCCCTGAAGATCGAAGGGAGAATGCGGAGCCCCCGGTATACAGCCGGAGTCGTGAGCATTTACCGCAAATACCTGGACAAATGGCTTGAGCAGGGAGGGGAGGACTGGAGGGTGGATCCGCAGGACAGGAAGGAACTCCTGGAACTGTTCGACAGAGGAGGGCAGACAGACGGATATTATCAGAGGCACAACGGCAGGGATATGCTGGCCCTCGCTCCGAAGCCCAGGCTGCGGGAAGTCAGCCGGGAACTGTATGACCGGATCGACGAAACATATGTGAACGAAAAGAAGCAGGAGCCGGTCTGCGGACGCCTCCTCGCAAGAGAAGGGAAACCGGCGGAGCTGATCCTCACAATGGAGGGCAGACACGGCGGGAAACGCACGGAAGTCCGTGTATCCGGGCATACGGTCGAGACAGCGGTCAGCAGACCCATGGACGCAGAGCAGCTGAAGAGGCCCATCCTGAAGACGGGCGACACGCCGTTTGTGTTCTCCTCTCTGGAGGTGGAATCGGATGAAAACGTATTTCTTCCGGTACAGGAGCTGAACAGGCTGAGAAGGCAGGGAATAAAGGCGCTCGAGGAGGCCGTTCTGGCTCCCCGCAGAAGAAGCGCGCCCGGAAGGGAAGAGAAGGGGCCTTTCCGGAAGGCGCCGGTGCATAAGACCGGCCCGCTGCCGCCGGCCGTTACCGTTTTGGTCTGTACACAGGCCCAGCTGGAAGCTGCCCTGGGGGAGGAGTGTGTGTCGGAGATCCAGATGGAATCCGACGCGTTTATGCCTGAACGCTGGAAGATCCTTTCCGGACGCTGCCACGCGGCCGGAAAGAGAGCGGTGCTCGCCATGCCGGTGATCTTCCGGGAGCAGGCAAAGCAGTGGTTTGAAGCGCAGGCGGCCCGCCTGGCAGAAGCCGGCTTTGACGGAATGCTGATCCGGAGCCTGGAGGAGCCGGCTTTCCTGAAAAAGCTGTTTGCCGAAAAAGGTGCTTCCTCCCCCGAATGGTATGCCGATCACAACCTGTATACCTTCAACACGGAAGCGGCGGAGGTGATGTCCCGGCTCGGATTTGCAAGACTGACATTTCCCCTTGAACTCAACCTGGGAGAGCTCCGGGAGCTTCGCAGCAATGCCCCATTGCCGTATGAGATGGCGGCGTACGGATATCTTCCGGTTATGACGACGGCGCAGTGTATCGCGCTCACCTCCGGCGGATGCGCGAAGGACAGCAGGACAGGAAGATTCCTGATCGACCGGAAGGGAAAAAAGCTGCCCGTATATAATCACTGCTTATTTTGTTATAATACCATATATAATTCTCAGATGCTCTGCCTGGAGGGGATGGAACAGGAGATCCTCCGGCTTTCTCCCCATACGCTTCGGCTGTCCTTCCTTTCGGAGGGACAGGAGGAGACCGCGGCGGTGATCCGCGCGTACCGGGACGGCTTCCTTCTGGGAGGGAGGATACGGCTTCCGATCAGCGACTACACCAGGGGACATTTAAAACGCGGAGTGGAGTGACGGACATGATCGACATAAGCGGACTGAATTCCAATATCATTACAAACGGCATCGGACTGTACGTATCGTTTACGAGGTACCTGCTCTTTTTTCTGATGGCCGCGTATACGTATCTGAATTTTCGTTATTTCCGCACGGATCCGGCGGGAAAGCGCCGCGTCTGCGCCAGTCAGCTCCGTATCCTGTTCGTGCTGCATCTGATCGCTTACAGCGTGATCGCCGTCCGGACCATGGATCGGCGCGCGCTCTTTCTTTACGGCCTTGAAGCGGCTTTTTTCCTCTGCTATATTTTTGTATCCCGGATCCTTTACCCCAACGGTTCCCGGATCCTCACCAACAATATCTGTATGTTCCTGTGCGTGGGCTTTATCATCCTGACAAGGCTGGATTTTGACCGGGCGCTGCGCCAGTTTATCCTGGCGGCGATCTCGGCAACCGCCGCGTGGATCGTCCCGTTTATCGTGAAAAAGGTCCGTTTTCTTGACCGCCTGGAGATCCTTTACGGGGCTGTGGGCGCGGGGCTTTTAACGGCCGTTCTGGTGACGGGAAACACCAGCTTCGGGGCGCAGCTCTCCCTGAGCTTCGGAGGCATCTCCGTACAGCCGTCGGAGTTTGTGAAGATCATCTATGTGTTTTTTATCGCGGCCATGCTCAGCCGCTCCGGGACCGTGAAAAATCTGGCCGTTACGACAGCGGCGGCCGCCCTCCATGTCCTTGTGCTGGTGCTGTCACGCGATCTCGGCGGCGCGCTGATCTTTTTTGTCACATATCTGTTCATGCTGTACGCGGCGACCTCCAGCAAAAGGCTTCTGGCCGCCGGAGTGATCAGCGGGAGCGCGGCCGCGGCCGCGGCCTACGCCCTGTTTTCTCATGTCCGCGACCGTGTGCTTGCCTGGAGGGATCCCTGGTCGGATATTGACAACAAGGGGTATCAGGTCACCCAGTCGCTGTTCGCCATCGGGACCGGCGGATGGTTCGGTCTGGGACTGTATGAGGGAATGCCGGGGAGGATCCCGGTGGTGGAGAAGGATTTTATTTTTGCCGCCGTTTCCGAGGAAATGGGAGCCCTGTTCTCCATCTGCCTTTTGCTCATCTGCTTGGGCTGTTATCTGCAGACCGTGCTGATCGCCGGCAGGATCGAGGAGCTCTTCTATAAGCTGGTCGCGTTCGGACTGGGAACGGTCTACATTGTACAGGTGTTCCTGACCGTGGGCGGAGTGACCAAATTCATCCCTTCTACAGGAGTCACCCTTCCGCTCGTCAGCTACGGGGGAAGCTCCCTGCTCAGCACCTTCCTTCTTTTCGGCGTGATCCAGGGCCTCTATCTGCGGGCCCCCGAGGCAGAAGAGGCGGCGGGAAAGGAGGCGGAGTATGAAGATATCTGACCGGTTCAGACGACCGAAAAAGGAAATATCCAGAGAACAGCTGGCGAACCGGAATATGCTTCGCCTGACATACGTGATCGCCGCGTTGTTCGCGGCAATGATCCTTTATGAGGGATGGTTCCTCGCGGTGGACCGCGAAGCGGCCATCAACAGCAGCTACAATCCCCGGCTGGACAATTTTGCCAGGAAGGTGATCCGCGGCGAGATCACCTGTTCTGACGGATCGGTTATCGCAAAAACCGCGGTCGCAGAGGACGGCGCCGAGACGCGGACATATCCTTACGGCTCTCTGTTCGCCCATGTGGCGGGATATTCCACGATGGGAAGGACCGGAATCGAGAGTCTGGGACATTTCTATCTGCTCAGCTCCCATGTAAATCTGATCGAGCATACGGTAAAGGAGCTGGTCGGGGAAAAGAATATGGGGGACAGAGTGGTAACGACACTGGATCTTGAGCTTCAGGAAACGGCTTCGGAAGCCCTGGGGGACAGGAGAGGAGCCGTAGTGGTCATGGAGCCGGCAACAGGACGTATCCTTGCCATGGTGTCCAAGCCGGGCTATGATCCGAACCGCCTGAAAGAGGACTGGTCCTGGCTCGTCTCGGAGGACAACACCTCCGGACAGCTCCTGAACCGTGCCGCCCAGGGACTGTATCCCCCCGGCTCCACGTTTAAGACCGTGATCCTTCTGGAATATATCCGCGAGCATCCGGAGGATTACGGGGATTTCCGATTCGACTGCGACGGAACCTACGAGGACGGGGAATATACCATCCGGTGCTACCACGGGAATGCTCATGGATCACAGACACTGCAGGAAGCGTTTGCCAACTCCTGCAACGGGGCGTTCGCCGCTATCGGGAGGGAACTGGATGCCGCCCGTCTGGCGGATACCGCCGGGCAGCTCCTGTTCAACGCGGAACTTCCGTATTCGCTGGAATACAGCCGAAGCTCTTACGCCATGACTCCCGCGGCGGATCCCTGGGAAGTGCTTCAGACCTCCATCGGGCAGGGCAGAACGCAGATCACGCCTCTGCACAACGCTCTCCTGGCCTCAGCCATCGCCAACGGGGGAACACTGATGAGGCCGTATCTGATCGATCACATTGAAAATGCAGGCGGAGACGTTTTGAAACGGTTCAGCCCGTCTGCCTGCGCGAGCCTGATGTCCGAAGAGGAGGCGCGGATCCTGACGGAGATGATGAAGGGCGTCGTTACCGACGGAACCGGTTCGGCGGTCCGGTCGGATGCGTACACGGCCGCTGCAAAGACGGGATCCGCCGAGTTTATGACAGGAAAGGAGACTCACGCCTGGTTCATAGGATTTGCCCCGGCAGAAGCCCCTCAGATTGCCGTGAGTGTTATCGTGGAAGAGGGAGGGTCCGGAGGAAGCGCCGCCGCCCCGGTGGCGCGGAGCATCTTTGACGCCTATTTTGCCAGATGATACTTGCATAACCCCGGAGAATGTATTATACTCCCGAGTTTGACACTTATGGAAATCAAAAACGGCTACAAACCCAGTAATAATGCGGGCTGCAGCCGTTTTTTCTTT